>JANMHY010000087.1:0-4986 GCA_031375525.1 Burkholderiales bacterium | reverse complement strand
GGCTGCAGGCCCTGGTCGAGCAGATGTTCGGCGAACGGCGCGGCGCGCTGGTGGCGATCGATCCGCGCAACGGCGAGGTGCTGGCCTTCGTCAGCAAGCCGACGTTCGACCCGAACCTGTTCGTCGATGGCATCGACGTCGACAACTGGCGTGAGCTGAACGAGAGCATCGACAAGCCGCTGCTCAATCGTGCGCTGCGCGGCACCTACCCGCCGGGCTCGACCTTCAAGCCCTTCATGGCGATGGCGGCGCTGAACTCGGGCAAGCGCTCGCCGGCCACGGTGATCAACGACGGCGGCAGCTTCGTCTTCGGCGGCCACACCTTCCGCAGCCACGGCGACCACGGTCTCGGCCCGGTGGACATGGTCAAGTCGATCGTCAAGTCGAGCAATGTCTATTACTACTCGCTGGCCAACGAGATGGGCGTGGACCTGATGCACGAGCAGTTGTCGCCGATGGGCTTCGGCCGCAAAACCGGCATCGACCTCGACGGCGAAGTCACCGGCCTGCTGCCCTCGACGGCGTGGAAGAAGAAGGCCTACAAGAAGGCCGATCAGCAGCGCTGGTATGCCGGCGAGACGATCTCGCTGGGCATCGGCCAGGGCTACAACAACTTCACGATGCTGCAACTGGCCAGCGCCACCGCCACCATCGTCGCCGGCGGCCAGCGCTTCGAGCCGAGGCTGGTGCGCGAGATCGAAGCCGCCGTCAAGCACACCAGGAACAGCCCCGAAGCGCAGGCGTTGGCGCCGCTGCCGTTCGACCCGGAGCATGTGGCGTTGATCAAGCGTGCGCTGTACGGCGTGACGCAGGAGGGCACCTCGGTGCGGTCCTTCGTCGGCGCGCCCTACAAGACCGGCGGCAAAACCGGCACCGCGCAGGCCATCGGCATCAAGGCCAACGAGAAGTACAACGCCTCGAAAATCGACGAATACCAGCGCGACCATTCGCTGTACATGGCCTTCGCGCCGCTCGACGAGCCGACGATCGCGTTGGCGGTCGTCGTCGAGAACGCCGGCTTCGGCTCCGAAGCTGCGGCGCCGATCGCGCGCCGCGTCTTCGACTACTGGATCTCGAGCCTGTGGCCGAGCGACGAGGACATGGCGGCCACACAGATCGGCAAGTCCACCGCGCCGATCGGCAAGCAGCGCGACGCCAAGGATGTGGTGCTGCCGGGGCTGCAAGGCGGCAGCCTGGCGCAGAGCGTAACGACCGCGCCGGGGCCGGTGGCGCTGAACGTCAAGCCATGAGCGCCGTCTTCGAACAGCCTTCTTTCTGGCAGCGCATCAAGCCG
The DNA here is from genome assembly GCA_031375525.1 of Burkholderiales bacterium. Classification (GTDB taxonomy): domain Bacteria; phylum Pseudomonadota; class Gammaproteobacteria; order Burkholderiales; family Burkholderiaceae_C; genus CADEEN01. Next base: position 3,692 of record JANMHY010000087.1, on the reverse strand, counting down.
ATCCTGTTCGGCTTCGACGCGCTGCTGATCACCGCCGTCATCATCCTCGCCGCGTTCGGCTTGATGACGATGTATTCGGCCGGCTTCGACCACGGCACACGCTTCGTCGATCACGGCCGCAACATGGCGATCGCGTTCGTGATCCTGTGGGGCGTGTCGCAGGTGCCGCCGCAGCGGCTGATGGCGCTGGCCGTGCCGATCTACACGCTGGGTGTGATCCTGCTCATCGCCACCGCCCTCTTCGGCATCAGCAAGAAAGGCGCGACACGCTGGCTCAACGTCGGCGTGACGGTGATCCAGCCGAGCGAGATCCTGAAGCTGGCCACGCCGCTGATGCTGGCCTGGTGGTTCCAGACCTGCGAAGGCCGCATGCGCACCGCCGAGTGGGTGGTGGCGGCAGTGATCCTGCTGGTGCCGTTCGGCCTCGTCGCCAAGCAGCCTGACCTCGGCACCGCGGTCCTGATCCTCTCCGCCGGCTTGTACGTGCTGTTCTTCGCCGGCTTGTCGTGGAAGCTGATCGTGCCGGTGTTGCTGGCAGCGGTGGCAGCGATCGTCGCCCTGGTCATCTCCGAACCCACGATCTGTCAGCCCGGCGTCGAGTGGCCACTGCTCAAGTCGTACCAGCAGCAGCGCGTGTGCACGCTGCTCGACCCGGCCAAGGATCCGCTGGGCAAGGGCTTTCACATCCTGCAGGGCATGATCGCCATCGGCTCGGGCGGCCTCTACGGCAAGGGCTTCATGCAGGGCACGCAGACGCACCTCGAGTTCATCCCCGAGCGCACCACCGACTTCATCTTCGCCGCCTTCTCGGAGGAGTTCGGTCTGGTCGGCACGATCGGCCTGCTGCTGGCTTTCAGCTTCCTGATCCTGCGCGGCCTGTTCATTGCCGCCGACGCGCCGACGCTGTTCACGCGCTTGCTCGCCGGCTCGATCACGCTGTCGATCTTCACCTACGTCTTCGTCAACATGGGCATGGTCAGCGGCATCCTGCCTGTCGTCGGCATCCCGTTGCCGTTCGTCAGCTACGGCGGCACGGCGATGGTGACGATGGGTCTGGCCATTGGCATGTTGATGTCGATCTCGCGCAGCCGCAGACTCATGCAGTCATGACGGGGTTGGCGCGGTGGGCAGCCGCACCGTAAAGCGCGTGCCCGGCGACACCGCCCGCGGATTGGTCGCCTCGATCGCCACCGTGCCGCCATGCCGCTCGGCGATCTCGCGCACGATCGCCAGGCCGAGGCCCGAGCCATCGACCTCCGTGCCGAGCGTGCGATAAAACGGCTGAAAGACGAGTTCGTGTTCGGGCTCCGGGATGCCGGGTCCGTTGTCCTCGACCTGCACGACGGCCACCTGGCCGTACGGATCGGGCAGCAGGCGCACCGTCACCGTGCCGCCGCCCGGCGTGTACTGCACCGCGTTGTCGACGAGGTTGCGGATCAGCTCGCGCACCAGCATCGCTTCGCCGACGACACGCGGCGCCGCGGCGTCTTTCGCGCCCGGCCCTTCGAAGCCGAGGTCGATGCCCTTGGCCAGCGCGCGCGGCACGAAGTCATGCACGACCTCGGTGGCCACGGCCGAGAGGTTGAACGGTGTCACGCGCCGCGCTTCGTTGGCATCCTCGGCGCGCGCCATCGCCAGCAACTGGTTGACCATGTGCGCGGCCTGCTGCGACGAGCGCGCGATCTGGTGCAGCGAGCGCTTGACCGCCTTGGCGTCGCCGCCCTCGGCCTCGCGCTGCGCCAGCTCGGCCTGCATGCGCAAGCCGGCCAGCGGCGTCTTCAACTGGTGCGCGGCATCGGCCAGGAAATGCTTCTGCACGCCGATCGAGCGGTCCAGCCGCGCCAGCAGGTCATTGATCGCCGCCACCAGCGGGCTGACCTCTTCCGGCGCCGCGCTCTCGTCGATCGGCGACAGGTCGCCGATGGCGCGCTGGCGGATGCGCCGCTGCAGCTCGTCGAGCGGACGCAGGCCGCGCGTCAGCGCAAACCAGATCAGCACCACGGCCAGCGGCAGGATGGCGAACTGCGACAGCATGACGCCGCGCGCGATCTCGGTGGCCAGCTGCGAGCGCTTGTCCAACGTTTCGGCGACCTGCACGAGAGGCAACACCAGCGGCCCCCGGTCGTCGGCAGACAGCGCGCCCGCGGGGACCCACAGGTAGGCCACGCGCACCGCACGCCCGTCGAGCTCGTCGTCGCGCAGCCGCACCTCGCCGCCGGCGCTCGGCGTTTCTTCAGGCACGGGCAAAACGCGATCACCGGCCAGGTGTTCGCCGCGTGTGCCCAGAATCTGGAAGTAGAAGTTGTCCGGTTCCTCGCCGCGAAGAATGGCTTGGGAGACCTCGGGCAGGTTGATCTGTGCGCGCGGCGCAGCCGGCGCCGACGACACGACCACGCGCCGCGCCAGCGTGCGTGCCGTGTCCGCCAGCTCGCGGTCGAACGGCCGGTTGGCGATGGCCTGCGCCGACAGCCAGATGACGACCACCGACAGCGGCCACAGCAGCAGCAGCGGCACCAGCAGCCAGTCGAGGATGTCGCCGAACAGCGAGCGCTGCGGGCGGGCGCTTTGCACCATCAGGCTGAAATCTTCTCCAGGCAGTAGCCCAGGCCGCGTACGGTGGCGATGCGGATCGGGCCTTGCTCGATCTTCTTGCGCAGGCGGTGGATATAGACCTCGATGGCGTTGTTGCTGACCTCTTCGCCCCACTCGCACAACCGCTCGACGAGCTGGTCCTTGCTGACCAGCCGGCCGGCGCGCTGCAACAGCACTTCGAGCAGCGAGATCTCGCGCGCCGACAGGTCGATCATCTGCTCGTTGATGTAGCAGACGCGGCCTGTCGCGTCGAAGGTCAGCGGGCCGTGCTTCAAGACGCTGCTGGCGGTGCCCAGGCCGCGCCGCATCAGCGCGCGCACGCGGGCTTCCAGCTCCTGCAACGAGAACGGCTTGGCCATGTAGTCGTCGGCGCCGAGGTCGAGGCCCTTGACGCGCTGCTCGACGCTGTCGGCTGCGGTCAAGATCAGCACCGGCGTCGCCGAGCCGCGCGCGCGGAATTTGCGCAACACCTCCAGGCCGTGCACCTTGGGCAAGCCCAGATCGAGGATCACCAGGTCGAACTCATGCGAGGCCAGCGCGGCTTCGGCTTCGTTGCCCGAGGCCACGTGGTCGGCTGCATAGCCGGCGGCGCGCAACGAGCGCAGCAGGCCATCGGCCAGCACCTGATCGTCTTCGGCAACGAGCACTCGCATCGCGATTGCCTCCTCCATCAAATTCTAGGGAGCCCCGGTTTTGCCCCGCTTGACGGCAAACGAACCCTGTACGAATATCCAGTTGTCGCGCACAATACGTCGCATCCCCCAAGCCACCCTCCGGAGACCCCACGCATGGACGCCCCCGTCAAAGCCCTCAACACCGAAAAAGCCAAGGCCTTGCAAGCTGCCCTGGCGCAGATTGAAAAGCAGTTCGGCAAGGGCTCGATCATGCGCCTGGGCGATGGCGAGGTGGTCGATGCCATCGAGGCCGTGTCCACCGGCTCGCTCGGCCTGGACATCGCGCTGGGCATCGGCGGCCTGCCGCGCGGCCGGGTGATCGAAATCTACGGCCCGGAATCGAGCGGCAAGACCACGCTGACACTGCAAGTCATCGCCCAGATGCAGAAGGTGGCCGGCACCTGCGCCTTCATCGACGCCGAACAC
>JANMHY010000819.1:0-12761 GCA_031375525.1 Burkholderiales bacterium | reverse complement strand
CATCAACCACTGACTCGCCGCGTCCGTTCGAACGCAGCGCAGCGCAGCAAGCGTAGTGAGTTACGCGGCGCGACCGATGACCGAGCACCGCCGCGCAGTCGGCCCACAGGGCCGACCGTCGCACCGGCGCACCGCCGCGCGCCCACCCGCAGCTTTGCCGAAGCCCGCCGGTGTCGCAGTCGATCGAGGCGTGTCATCGTCTCTCCTTCTGTGAGGTTGTCAGCCGCGGGGAACCGGCCGCGGCTTGCCGTGGCCGTCGATGGCGACGTAGGTCAGGTTGGCCTCCGTGACTTTCACCACGTGCAGGTTGGCCGGATCGCGCTCGGCATAGACCTCGACATGCACCGTCACCGACGTGTTGCCGACACGCTCGACACGAGCATAGAACGACAGCAGGTCGCCGACGCTCACCGGCTGCTTGAACAAAAACTGGTTGACCGCGACGGTGGCGATGCGGCCGCGCGCAATGCGCATCGGCAGCACGGCGCCGGCCATGTCGACTTGCGCCATCAGCCAGCCGCCGAAGATGTCGCCGTTGCCGTTGGTGTCGGCCGGCAGCGGCATGACGCGCATCACCAGCACCGAGCCGTCGGGCAGGACGGGCGGGGCCATCATCGGTTGGGGCAGGTTCATAGGGTGATCATTCTTCCACGACACTTGAGGCATGCGCCCCTCGATTGCTGTTCCTGCTGCACCCGCGTTGCCCGGCCAGGCGCCGCCGCCGGCCGTCGGCTTCGCGCCCGTCCGCAAGCTGCTGCCGTACGTGTGGCAGTGGAAATGGCGCGTGCTGTTCGCGCTGGCCTGCCTGATCGGCGCCAAGCTGGCCAACATCGGCGTGCCGCTGGTGTTGAAGTCGCTGGTCGATGCACTCGACCTGAAACCCGGCGACCCGCGCGCGCTGCTGGTTGTTCCTGTCGCGCTGATCCTGGCCTACGGCGCGCTGCGCGTCTCGGTGACGCTGTTCACCGAGCTGCGCGAGTTTTTGTTTTATCCGGTGGCGGCGCGCGTGGCGCGCAAGGTGGCGCTGCAAACCTTCGAGCACCTGCTGGCGCTGTCGCTGCGCTTTCATCTGGAGCGGCAAACCGGCGGCGTCTCGCGCGATATCGAGCGCGGCTCGCGGGCCATCCACTCGCTGCTCAACTACTTCATCTACAACATCCTGCCGACGATCGTCGAGATCAGCCTCGTCATCACGCTGCTGGCGGCCAAGTTCGACGGCTGGTTTGCCGGCATCACGCTGGCCGCGCTCGTCACCTACATCGGCTACACGATCACCGTCACCGAGTGGCGCACGCATTTCCGGCGGGCGATGAACGAGCAGGACAGCAAGGCCAATACGCGCGCGGTCGATGCCCTGATCAACTACGAAACTGTCAAGTACTTCAACAACGAGCGCTTCGAAGAAGGGCGCTACGACGACAACCTGCGTCACCTCGAGAAGGCGTCGATCAAGTCGCAGACCTCGCTGTCGGTGTTGAACCTCGGCCAGAGCCTGATCATCGCCGTGACGGTGACGCTGCTGGTCTGGCGCGCCACGGTCGGCGTCGTCGATGGCAACCTGACGCTCGGCGATCTGGTGCTGATCAACGCGCTGATGATCCAGCTCTACATCCCACTGAATTTCTTGGGCGTGATCTACCGTGAGATCAAGCAGTGCACGGTGGACATGGAAAAAATGTTCGCGCTGCTCGGCACGCACCGCGAGATCGCCGATGCGCCCGATGCCAAGCCGCTGGCGGTGCAGCAGGGCAGCGTGCGTTTCGATCATGTGAGCTTCTCGTACAACGCCGACCGGCCGATCCTGCACGACGTGAGCTTCGAGATCCCCGCCGGCAAGACGGTCGCCGTGGTCGGGCCGTCGGGCGCCGGCAAATCGACGCTGGCGCGGCTGCTCTACCGCTTCTACGACGTGAACGGCGGCGGCATCTCGATCGACGGCCAGGACATCCGAGCCGTGACGCAGGCCACGCTGCGTGCGGCCATCGGCATCGTGCCGCAGGACACGGTGCTGTTCAACGACACGGTGGAATACAACATCGCCTACGGCAAAACGGGCGCGACGCGTGATCAGGTCGAGGGCGCGGCCAAGGCGGCGCACATCCACGCCTTCATCTCGAGCACGCCGCAAGGCTACGGCACGATGGTCGGCGAGCGCGGCCTGAAACTCTCCGGCGGCGAGAAGCAGCGCGTGGCGATCGCGCGCACGCTGCTCAAGGATCCGCCGCTGCTGATCTTCGACGAGGCCACGTCGGCACTCGACTCGGCCAACGAGCGCGCCATCCAGGCCGAGTTGCGCAGCGCGGCGCAGGGCAAGACGGCGCTGGTGATCGCGCACCGGCTGTCCACCGTGGTCGATGCGCACGAGATCGTCGTGCTGGAGCAGGGCCGCGTCGTCGAGCGAGGGTCGCACCCGGTGCTGCAGGCCAAGGGCGGGCGGTACGCTCAGATGTGGCAGCTCCAACAGTCGGGCAGCGACTACAAGTAAAGAGACGATGGACACCAAGTGGCTCGAAGACTTCGTGAGCCTGGCGCAGACGCGCAGCTTCTCGCGCTCGGCGCAATTGCGGCATGTCACGCAGCCGGCGTTCTCGCGCCGCATCCAGGCGCTCGAAGGCTGGGCCGGCGTTGACCTCGTCGATCGCTCGATCTATCCGACGCGCCTGACCCCCGCCGGCGACACCTTCCTCGCCCAGGCGCAGGAAATGCTGGCGACGTTGCAGGCCACACGCAACCTGATGCGCACGCACCAGACCAGCGGCAGCGACATGCTCGAGTTTGCGCTGCCGCACACGCTGGCTTTTTCGTTCTTTCCACACTGGCTGCTCGAACTGCGGCGCACGTTCCCGCAGTTGAAGACGCGGCTGATCGCGCTCAACGTGCACGACGCCGTGCTGCGCTTGACCGAAGGGCATTGCGACTTGCTGCTGGCCTACGACCACCCGTCGCAGCCGCTGCAGCTCTCGCCCGATCGCTACGAGATGCTGACGCTCGGCCAGGAAACGCTCGCGCCGTTTTCGCGCGCTGACAGCGACGGCCAGCCGCTGTGGCGCTTGCCTGGCGCGGCGTCGAACAAGCTGCCCTTCCTCAGCTACGCCGCCGGCGCCTACATGGCGCGGCTGGTCGAGCACATTCTCAAAGCCGCGCCGCAGCCGCCGCAGTTGAACCTGGTCTATGAGACCGACATGGCCGAGAGCTTGAAGGCGATGGCGCTCGAAGGCCATGGCCTGGCCTTCCTGCCCGCCAGCTCGGTGAAGAAGGACGTGCGCGCCAAGCGCCTGGCGCCGGCCGGCGAGCCTGGTGCGTGGGAGACGACGATGGACGTGCGCATCGTGCGCGAGAGGCCGCAGTCGGCGCGCGGCGTCAAGCCGGGGGCCGCGGCGCTGTGGGAGCACCTCGCCGGCAACCGGACTTGAACGCGGGTTAACCCGCGCCGGAATGTGAGTTCATGCCCGTCGCGCTTGGACGTGATTTCAAAAGGCATCGAGTAGTGGCGACTACGGGCAACTCCGGTCTGCCGCATTTCTACAATACGCGTTGACGTCTTTCCACCCACCTCCTGCAGGAGTCCTCTGTTCATGAAGAAATCGCTACTCGTTCTGGCCGCCGTGGCCGCCTTCGCCGCGCAAGCGCAGACCACCGACACGCTGAAGAAGATCAAGGACAGCGCCAGCGCGTCCATGGGCGTGCGCGAGTCTTCGGGTGCGCTGTCGTACACGCTGGGCGACGGCAAGTTCGCCGGCTTCCATGTCGAGATCTGCCAGAAGGTGCTGGCCGACATCCAGAAAGCGCAAGGCCTTGCCAAGCTCGACGTCAAGTACGTGCCCGTGACCTCGCAGAACCGCATTCCGCTGGTGCAGAACGGCACCGTCGACATCGAGTGCGGCTCGACCACCAACAACGCCACGCGGCAGAAGGACGTGGCCTTCGCGGTGACGACCTACGTCGAGGAAGTGCGCATCGCCGTCAAGGCCAACTCGGGCATCACCTCGATCGCGCAGCTCGCCAACAAGAAAGTCGCCACCACCACCGGCACCACGTCGGTGCAGTTGCTGCGCAAGCACGAGCGCGGCGCCAACATCAACTTCGACGAAGTCTTCGGCAAGGACCACGCCGACAGCTTCCTGCTGCTCGAATCCGGCCGCGCCGACGCCTTCGTGATGGACGGCCAGATCCTGGCCGGCAACATCGCCAAGTCGAAGGCGCCAGCGGATTTCAAGATCGTCGGTGAAGTGCTCAGCGTCGAGCCGATCGCCATCATGATCCGCAAGGACGACCCGGCGTTCAAGAAAGCGGTCGACGACAGCCTGAAGGCGATGATGAGCTCGGGTGACATCGCCAAGCTCTACGACAAGTGGTTCATGCAGCCGATTGCGCCGACCAACACCAAGGTCGGCCTGCCGTTGTCGGACGCCACCAAGGCAGCCTGGGCGGCGCCGAACGACAAGCCGGTCGAGGAGTACATGAAGAAGTAGTGAGCGCGCCCGGCCGCTCCGAAGCGCTCACGCACCGGAGCGCGCAGCGCGTGTTTACTGAGGAAGCGCCATGCGGTAAGCCCCAGGGTGACACATCCTGGGTGCCGCTAAAGTGGCTGGCGCGCGGCTTGCATTGTCTGCACCGCGCGCTTTTTCTTTTTCCGTGACAACAACAAGGAGCCGGCGTGGCGATTTTCGGCATCGACACCTTCTGCCGCGACACGATCGACAAGGAGTTGATCCCCAACTGCCTGAAGTCGGCCAGCGGCGACACCAGCTACCTGCACTGGCTGCTCACCGGCTGGGGCACCGCGGTTTCGCTGGCGCTGCTGGCTCTCGTCGTGGCGATGTCTTTCGGCATCCTCATGGGCATCCTGCGCACCACGCCGAACAAGTGGCTGGTGCTGCTCGGCGATGTCTGGACCGAAGTGTTCCGCAACGTGCCGCTGATCATCCAGCTCTTCATCTGGTACTTCGTCGTGCCGTCGATGTTTCCGGCGTTGAAGGCCGTGCCCGGTTTCGTGCTCGCCTTCGTCGGCCTGGGCTTGTTCACTTCGTCGCGCATCTCCGAGCAGATCAAGGCCGGCATCCAGAGCCTGCCCAAGGGCCAGCGCTACGCCGGCCTGGCGGTGGGCCTGACGCTGCCGCAGACCTACCGCTATGTGCTGCTGCCGATGGCGTTTCGCATCGTCATCCCGCCGCTGACTTCCGAGAGCATGAACATCGTCAAGAACTCTTCCGTTGCGTTTGCCGTCAGCGTGTCCGAGCTGACGATGTTCGCGCGCCAGGCGGGTGAAGAAACGTCGCAGCCGGTGCTGATGTTTCTCGCCGTCACCGTGCTGTACTTCGTCTCGGCCTTCGCCATCAACCGCGTCATGAAATGGGTTGAAGTTCGCGTCCGCGTGCCCGGCATGATTGGAGGCAAATAGTGTTCGGCCTCGAATTCGGTTTCCTCAACTGGGACGTCATCAAGAGCTACGTCGCCAACGGCTTCTACTTCTCGGTGCAACTGACGCTGATCGCGATGATCGCCGGCATCGCGCTCGGCACGGTGCTGGCATTGATGCGACTGTCCGGCAAGAAGGTGCTCGAAGTGCCGGCGTCGATCTACGTCGATACGCTGCGTTCGATCCCGCTGGTGATGGTGATCATGTGGTTCTTCCTCATCATTCCTTTCTTGATCGGCCGGCCGATCGGCGCCGAGCTGTCGGCGATCGTCACCTTCACGCTGTTCGAAGCGGCGTACTACTCCGAGATCATGCGCGCCGGTATCCAGAGCGTGCCCAAGGGGCAGGTTTATGCGGGCTACGCGGTGGGCATGACCTACGCGCAGACGACCAAGCTGATCGTGCTGCCGCAGGCCTTTCGCAACATGCTGCCGGTGCTGCTGACGCAGACCATCATCCTGTTCCAGGACACGTCGCTCGTCTATGCGATCGGCGCCTACGACCTGCTGAAGGGCTTCGAGACCGTCGGCCGCAACTTCAACCGCCCGGTCGAGACTTACCTCGTCGCCGCCGCGGTGTACTTCGTCATCTGCTTCTCGTTGTCGGTCCTCGTCCGGCAATTGCAGAAGAAGATCGCCATCATTCGCTAGAGGACCGCAACATGATCGAAATCAAGAACGCCAGCAAGTGGTACGGCAGCTTCCAGGTGCTGACCGACTGCACCACGTCGATCAAGAAGGGCGAGGTCGTCGTCGTCTGCGGCCCGTCGGGCTCGGGCAAATCGACGCTGATCAAGACGGTCAACGCGTTGGAGCCGATCCAGAAGGGCGACGTGATCGTCGATGGCATCAGCAACAGCGACCCGAAGACCGATCTGCCCAAACTGCGCAGCCGCGTCGGCATGGTCTTCCAGCATTTCGAGCTGTTCCCCCATCTTTCCGTCACCGAGAACCTGACGATCGCGCAGATCAAGGTCTTGAACCGCAGCACCGACGACGCCAAGACGCGTGGCCTGAAGATGCTGGACCGCGTCGGCCTGATGGCGCACAAGGACAAGTTCCCCGGCCAGCTCTCCGGCGGCCAGCAACAGCGCGTGGCGATCGCGCGCGCGCTGTCGATGGACACGATCGGGATGCTGTTCGACGAACCCACCTCGGCGCTCGACCCGGAGATGGTCGGCGAGGTCCTCGACGTCATGGTCAAGCTGGCCGAAGAGGGCATGACGATGATGGTGGTGACGCACGAGATGGGCTTTGCCAAGAAGGTCAGCCACCGCGTCATCTTCATGGACGCCGGCAAGATCGTCGAGGACTGCAAGAAGGCTGAGTTCTTCGGCGACCCGAACGCTCGCACGCCGCGGGCAAAGGAATTTCTGTCGAAGATTCTTCAGCACTGAGCCGCAGCGGCAAGACCAGCGCCGCGCCTACAGCCAGCGCGACAAGACCTGCGGCGCCGCCGACAGCAGCATTACCGCACCAGCGGCGGTGAGCAGTCCCAGGACGACGCGGCGAAAACTCTGCTCGGCCAGGCGGTGATACAGGCGCGCGCCGATCATTGATGGCGCCAGCACCGCCGCAGCCACCAGCGGCAGCAACGGCCACATCGGCCGCGTCACCGCGCCGCTGGCGACATATGCGGCCATCGTCACCGCCAGCGTGGCGAGGTTGAAGTTCTGCACCACCGTGCGCTGAGCCGCTTTCTCGAAGCCACGCAGCGTGCACCACAGCGTCGGGATGACGCCGGTGAAGCCGCCCAGGCCGCCCATGACGCCGCCGCCGACACCCGCCAGGCCATCGGCGGCGCGGCCGAGCGCGGGGTTGCGAAAGCCCACGGTCGGCAAGCGCGACGCGAACAGCATTGCCGGGCAGGCGACGACCAGCAGCGCACCGAGGCCGAACTTGAAGGCATCGGCATCGAGCCGCGGCAGCAGCATCACACCCAGCGGAATGCCGACGAGTCCGCCGAGCACGAACGGCGCGAGTTCGCGCCAGTCCAGCTTGCGCGGCACCGTGAACAGCCCGATCAGCTGGCCGACGAGCGAGCCGAACACCGCCATCACCGCGGCCAGCTTCGGGTCCAGCGCCCAGACCCAGATCGCCATCGACACCATGCTGAACGCAAAGCCCGACAGGCCCTGCACGAAGCCGGCCACCACGGCGCCGACGATCAGCAGCGCCAGCTCGGCCGGTGCGAGGCCCATCGACGGCGCGCGCCGCCGATCAGATCGACTTGACCTGCACCTTGCGGAACTTGATCGTGCCGCGGCCCCATTGCAGCGCGATCGGACCGCTGGCGAGCTTGCCGTCTTCGATGTCGGCCGTCTTCGTGCCGTTCAGCGTGACGACCAGGCGTGAGCCCTTGGCGGTGACTTCCATGACGTTCCACTGCCCGCCGGCCTTGATCATCGGCGCCGTGAGTTTGGCCACCTTGACGATGGCGCCGGTGGCATAGGTCGGGTCCGGGCGCTGGTCGAAGATGTTGGCTTCGTAGCAGTTCTCGTCGGTGATCGTCTTCGGGTCCTGGCAGCGCAGGAAGATGCCGCTGTTGGCGTCGTCGCTGCTCCAGAACTCGGCGCGGATCATGACGTCCTTGTAGCTCGTGCGCGTGACCAGAAAGCTTGCCGGGGGTGTGCCGGCCGAGGCCTGCACCGCGCCATCGGCGCCGCTCCAGTTGGCCTGGCCGACGACGTCGAAGTTGGCCAGGCCCTTGTCGCCGTCGATCAGCGTCGTCCAGCTTTCGGTGGGCGCCGTGCTGGCGCAGGCCGTGAGCATCACGGTCAGCGCAAGGGATGCGATGGACTTCATGTTGTCGCCTCGTCGTGGTGTGAGGCGCGAACTATAGGCAGCTCAGGCGCTCTTCGCCACTGCGGTCTGCACGCAGCTCGCAGACAAAGCGGCCAGCACGTCGCCGACGATCAAGACCGCCGGGCTGGCGATGTGTTCGCGGCGCGCGTCGCCGGCAATGCCGGCGAGCGTGCTGACGAGCCGCCGCTCGTGCGGCAACGACGCATCCTGGACGAGTGCGGCCGGCGTGTGCTGCGGCAGTGCGGCGGAAAGGCCCTCGACGATCGAAGCCAGCTGCGTCACACCCATGTACACGACGAGCGTCATGCCTTGCGCTGCCGCCGCGCCGAGCGTCGGCCAGTGCGGCGCCTGCCCGCCTTCCTTGGCGTGGCCGGTGACGAGCATGACGCCGCGCGCATGTTCGCGGTGCGTCCACGGCACGCCGAGCGCGGCGGTGGCGGCCAGACCCGCCGTGATGCCATTGACGACCGTCACGTTGACGCCGGCGGCGCGCAAGTGCGCCACCTCTTCGCCGCCGCGGCCGAAGACGAACGGGTCGCCGCCTTTCAATCGCACGACATGCTCGCCGCGTTGCGCTTCACTGACCATCAGCCGCTCGATGAAAGCTTGCGGCGTGCTCGCACAACCGCCGCGTTTGCCGACGTGGACGATGCGCGCGGCCTTGCGCGCGTAGCGCAGCACGCCGTCGCCGACCAGGTCATCGACCAGCAGCACCGTGGCGCGGCGGATCGCGCGCACGGCCTTGACAGTCAACAGTTCCGGGTCGCCCGGACCCGCGCCGACCAAGGCCACCGAACCGTTCATGTGTGCCCCTCGTTCGCGGAAAACCGCGAACGGTCCCCCAAGGGGACAGCCGCTTGCTTGGGGCGGCCCTGCGCTGCGCGTCTCATGCGAGCTCCACTTGTTTGCGCACCATCGAGCGCAGTTTGGGCAGACACGAGCCGCAGTTCGTGCCGCACTTCAACTCGGCTTGCAGTTGCGCCAGTTGCGCCTCGGGCGCGCCGTCGCAGCGCGCCAGCGCCGATTCGATCTGCGGCTCGGTGACGTCGAAGCAACTGCACACCTGAGCGCCGCGCAGCGGCATCGGCGACGGTGCAACCGCGCTGCCCGAGAGCAGCGCGCGGCCGTACGAGTCGGCCGGCAGTTGCTCGACCAGCAACTCGCCGATCCATCCTGCCGCGCGCACATCGCCGGCGAGCACGAACGCCGTGACCGTGCTGTCGTCGGCCGTGCGCGCGATCGCGATGGCGCGGCGCTGGCCGGCGCGCGGGTCGGCGTAGCGCAGCACGTCCGCACCCGACAGACCGAGCAGCGATTCGATGCGCGACAGCAGCGCGTCGGGCAAGGGCTCGGTGCTCGCGGCGTGCAGCCAGACGCCGACCTTGTCGTCGGGCTCGCGGCCGAAGGGCACACAGGCGGCATAGCCCACGTGCGGCAAGTCGCTCAAGAGTTGCAGCACCTGCGCACGCCGCGTCAGCGCTTGGTCGGCGTCGAGCCACGCGCGCGCCATCACGCGGTACGGCAACTCGGCCTTGCTGACCTTGACCGCCGCGTGCTTCAACTCCGGCTGCTTGCTCTGCGGGCAGAAGGCGCCGCTGGTCAGCGCATTGACGCCATCGCCGGTCATGAACTCGCTGCCCCAGTGCATCGCCACGAAGGCCTGCGCCGGCGCCACGTTCTCGCTCGCGGCGGCGGGCAGCACGATGCTGCCGCGCCGCGACTTCAGCGTCACCAGGTCGCCGCTGTTCAAACGCAAGCGCGCCAGATCCGTCGGGTGCAGCTCGACGACCGGCTCGCTGGCGTGGCCAAACAAGCGGCCGAGCGTGCCGGTGCGGCTGGCGCCATGCCACTGGTCGCGCAGGCGGCCGGTGGTCAGCGAGAACGGGTAGTGCGCGTCGCGCTTCTCGGCGGTGGGGCGCACAGCAGCGGCGGCGAACTGTGCGCGGCCGTCGGCCGTGGCGAAGACGCCGTCGGTGTACAGGCGTGTGGCGCCCTGCGTGCTGCCTTGTGCAAACGGCCACTGCTGCGGGCCGGCATGGTCGAGGATCGTGAACGACAGGCCGGTGATGTCGAGATCGCGGCCACGCGTGCTCTCCCGGTGTTCGTTCCAGATCGACTCGGCGTTGTCGTAAGGGAAGAGCGTGCGCGGTGATGACCGGCGCGCTTCGATGCGCCGCGCCACATCGACGGCGATGCGCCAGTCGTGCCGGGCCTGCCCCGGCGCGTCGATCGCGGCGCGCACGCGGCTGATGCGGCGCTCGCTGTTGGTCACGGTGCCGTCCTTCTCGCCCCATGTCGTTGCCGGCAGCAGGATGTCAGCGTACTTCGCAGTGGCCGTCGTGGCATACGCTTCTTGCACGATCACCAACGGGCAGCGCTCCAACGCGCGACGAACCATCGCCTGGTCGGGCATCGACTGCGCGGGATTCGTGCAGACGATCCACAGCGTGTCGATCGCGCCATCGGCTCCTGCCTGGAACATCTCCACCGCACTCTTGCCGGGCTTCGAAGGCACGTCATCGACACCCCACAGCGCGGCGACTTCGGCGCGGTGCTGCGGATTGTTCAGGTCACGGTGCGCGGAGAGCAGGTTCGCCAGGCCACCGACCTCGCGCCCGCCCATCGCATTGGGTTGCCCCGTCAGCGAGAAAGGCCCGGCGCCCGGCTTGCCGATCTGGCCGGTGAGCAGGTGCAGGTTGACCAGCGCCGCGTTCTTGTCGGTGCCGCTGGTGCTTTGGTTCAAACCCTGGCAGTACAGCGACAAGGTCGGCGTGTTCTTTCCAAACCAGCGCACCGCCTGCACCAGCGCCTCTTCCTTGATGCCGCACAACTGCGCCGTCAGTTGCGGCGTGCAGTTGCGCACCACGTCGCGCAGCGCGTCGAAGCCGTTCGTGTGCGCATCGATGAACGATCGATCGGCCAGGCCCTCCCACAGCATCAGGTGCGCCATGCCGTTGAACAGCGCAACGTCGGTGCCCGGGAGGATCTGCAAGTGCAGGTCGGCCACTTCGGCGGTCTCGTTGCGGCGCGGATCGACGACGATCCACTTCTGCTCCGGGTTGGCGCGCTTCGCATCTTCGAGTCGCCGCATCAGGATCGGGTGCGCCCACGCCGTGTTGCTGCCGGCGATGAACACCGTCTGCGCATGGGCGATGTCTTCATAGCTGCACGGCGGCGCGTCGGCGCCCAGCGTGGCCTTGTAGCCGGCCACCGCGCTGCTCATGCACAGCCGCGAGTTGGTGTCGACGTTGTTGCTGCCGAGCAGGCCCTTGGCGAGCTTGTTGAAGACGTAGTAGTCCTCGGTCAGCAACTGGCCGGAGATGTACAGGCCGATGCGGTCCGGCTCAGTGTTGGCGAGGCGGTTGGCGATCTCGTCGAGCGCGGTGTCCCAGGTGATCGGTTGCGGCGCTTCACCACGAACGGACCGGCGCATCGGCACCAGAAGCCGTGTCTGCTGGGTGATCGACGCAGCAGCAGTGAGGTGCAGCGTGCTGCCCTTGCTGCACAGCCTGCCGAAGTTGGCAGGATGGTCCGGGTCACCGCGCACGCCGGTGATCTGCGCGCCCTCGGACTCGATGATGACGCCGCAGCCCACGCCGCAATACGGACAGGTGCTGCGCGTCTCGTTCATGCCGTTTCGCGCTCGGCGGCCTTGGTGCGCAGTTCCTCGGCATCGAGGAACACGTGACCGTTATCGACTTTGCAAGCGAAAGGGGTGGTGCAGCCGACGTCCGGCGCCTTGGCGCAACCGTCGACCAAACCGATCGTCCAGTTGTGCAGCGGGCAGGCCACGCTTTCGCCGAAGACGATGCCTTGGCTCAAAGGCCCGCCCTTGTGCGGACAGCGGTCGAGCAGCGCGAACACCTTGTCTTCCGAGTTGCGGAAGACGGCGACCGCTACCGCGCCGTCACGCGCCACACGCCGAGCGCCGAGCACCGGGATGTCTTCGATGCGGCAAATCACTTTCCAATCGCTCATGCCTCGGCTCCCACCGGGTTGAACTGCCGCAGATCGACCTTGGCCTTCTCGAACTCGAACCACGGATCGGGCTCGCCGTCGAGGCTGAACTGCAGCTTCTCCCACAGCGCCTTTCTGTTCGCGGCGTCTTCGAGGATCTTCTTCTTCACGTAGTCCAGCCCGACGCGCGAGACGTAGTGCACCGTGCGTTCGAGGTACCAGCCTTCCTCGCGGTAGAGCTGCAGGAACGCGCCGCTGTACTCGAGCACGTCCTCTGGCGTCTTCACTTTCACCAGGAACTGCGCGACCTCGGTCTTGATGCCGCCGTTGCCGGCGACATAAAGCTCCCAGCCCGAATCGACGCCGATCACGCCGACGTCCTTGATGCCGGCCTCGGCGCAGTTGCGCGGGCAGCCCGACACTGCGAGCTTGACCTTGTGCGGCGCGTACATGCGCCACAGCGCGCGCTCGAGGTCCTTGCCCATCTGCGTGCTGTCCTGCGTGCCGAAGCGGCACCAGTCGGAGCCGACGCAGGTCTTCACCGTGCGCAGCGCCTTCGCATACGCATGGCCGCTCGGCAT
>JANMHY010000040.1:0-3414 GCA_031375525.1 Burkholderiales bacterium | reverse complement strand
ACGCCGTCGATGTTCTTGATGGCGTCGAGGTGCTTGATGCCGAAGGCGCCGGCACCAACGAGAGCGACGTTGATGGTCATGTGTTCTCCAGGATGAGATGGCCGACAGCCGTGTTCGATGCGGGCACGTGATAGAAGCGATGCCGTTGCTTGGGAGGTTTGTCGCTCATCGCACCACGCGCGATCAACCACATCACGAGCTCGATGCCTTCGCTGCCGGCCTCGCGCACGTAGTCCATGTGCCCCACCTGCGCCAGCGCTTCGGGCTCGGCGACCAGGCGATCGAGAAAGCGGTTGTCCCACTCGGCGTTGATGAGTCCGGCGCGCGGGCCCTGCAACTGGTGGCTCATGCCGCCCGTGCCCCAGATGTGCACGTTCAGGTCTTCGTCGTAGCTCTCGACCGCCTTGCGGATCGCGCGGCCGAGGTTGAAGCAGCGCTGGCCGGAAGGCACCGGGTACTGGACGACGTTGACAGCGAACGGGATCACCGGGCACGGCCATTCTGTTGGTTGGCCGCACATCAGCGACAGCGGCACCGTCAAGCCGTGATCGACGTCCATCTTGTTGACGATCGTCAGATCGAAATCATCCTGAATCACGCTCTGCGCGATGTGCGACGCCAGCTCCGGATGGCCGATCACCTTGGGCACCGGGCGCGGACCCCAGCCTTCGTCGGCCGGCTGGTACTCGGCCGCCGTGCCGATGGCGAAGGTGGGAATCATCTCCAGGCTGAACGCGGTGGCGTGGTCGTTGAAGACGAGGAAGACGACGTCGGGCGGGTTGTCGCCCATCCACTGTTTGGAGAACTCGTAGCCCTTGAACAGCGGCTGCCAGTACGGCTCTTGTGACTTGCCGAGGTCGATCGCGGCGCCGATGGCGGGCACGTGGCTCGTGTAAACCGATGCGGTGATGCGAGCCATCTCAATGCTCCCAGCCCGGCTTGCCGCTGCCTTGCGGTTGCTTGTGTGCTTGTGCGCTACCGTCTTCGCCAATCACGCGGTTGCCTTCGATCGAGCGGCCGCCACGCATCATCATGTTGCGGTATTCCTCTTCGCTCATGCCGGTCATGCTGCCGGCCATCTGCTGAAAGCTCTTGCCATCCGTCGCGCCGATCTTGGCCAGGAAATAGATGTTGCCGCCCTCGCCGATCGCCTTGTTCAGATCGCGTTCGAGCACGGCCTGCTTCTGCGCTTCGGTCATCGGCCACTCGTCGAGATAGGCGCGCTCGTTCGCCTTGAAGCGCGTGCGGTTGTCGGCCTTCATCAGGCTCATGCAGAACTGGTTCAACCAGTAGCCCTTGCGCGATTGTTCGGCGTCGAAGATCGTCGTGCCAGGGATGTCTATGTAAGGTTTGTGCAGAGCCACGATCAGCTTTCCTCCGGCCAGTGCAGACGCATCGGGTTGGTGACGAGCAGCTTTTTCTGCAACTCAGGCGTGACCGCGATGTGCGGAATGAAATCGACCAGCAGGCCGTCGTCGGGCATGTGGTTCTTCAGGTTCGGGTGCGGCCAGTCGGTGCCCCAGAGCACGCGGTCAGGGAACTCTTCGACGACGCGGCGCGCAAAGGGCACCACGTCGCGGTATGCGGCTTGTTCGCCGTTCAGTGCCGGCGGACCGCCGACCGACAGCCGCTCGGGGCAACTGACCTTGCTCCACACGTTCGGATGCTCGCGCATGAACTTCAGGAACAGCGTGAACTCGGGGCCATCGATCGGTTGGCTGACATCCGGGCGGCCCATGTGGTCAACGACGATGGTGGTCGGCAGCGTGGTGAAGAAGTCCCACAGCTCGGGCAGATCGACCGCCTCGAAGTAGATCACCACGTGCCAGCCGAGTTTGGAGATGCGACCAGCGATCTCCATCAACTCGTCTTTCGGCGTGAAGTCCACCAGGCGCTTGACGAAGTTGAAGCGCACGCCGCGAACGCCGCTGTCGTGAAGTTGCTGCAGCTCGTTGTCGGTGACGCTGCGCTTGACCGTGGCCACGCCACGCGCCTTGCCGTTGGCCGCGCGGCAGGCATCGGCCATCGCCCGGTTGTCAGCGCCGTGGCAGGTGGCCTGCACGATCACGTTGCGTGAGAAGCCCAAGTGATCACGCAGCGCAAAGAGCTGCTGCTTGCTCGCATCGCACGGCGTGTACTTGCGCTCGGCCGCAAACGGGAACTCGCCGCCGGGGCCGAAGACATGGCAGTGCGCATCGACGCTGCCGGGCGGCAACTTGAACTTGGGCTTGCTCGGGCCGGCGTACCAGTCGAGCCAGCCGGCGGTTTTTTCGAAGGTCATGATTTGCCCTTGCTGAGAATGCGATCGGCTTCCTTGCGCCAATCCGCGCTGCGTGCGAAATCCTTGCTGCGGCGAGCACCGAACAGCCCCGCATCGGCCAGATCGGCCACCCACGCCTGCCGCTCGGCCGTGCCCGCGGCGCTGTACGGCACGAGGCCGGCCTCGCGCACGGTGACGGCCACTTCGCGCACCTCTTCGCTGCGGCGGCGGCCATGTTCGATGACGCGCTGGAAAAAGTACGCGCCCTGCTTTTCCCAATCGATACCGGGAAAGGTTTCCTGCAGCGACGCGATGACAGCGTCTTCGACGCCGTAGTGCCGCGCCGTCGTGAAGCTCTCGATGACCATCGCCTCGAGGCCCTTGATCATCACGCTGCGGCACATCTTGGTGGCACTGGCAACACCGAGCTGGTCGCTCGCCACTTTGGCGGCGAAGCCGAGTTGGTCGAGCAGCGGTAGCAACGACGCGGCATCGGGCCCGCCGAGCAGCAGCGGCACCTTGATGCGGTCCGGCGGGATCGACGTCATCACCGCGCCTTCGACATAGCGGCCACCGGCGGCGTTGACGATCGCACCGGCGCGAATCTTCGCGCCGGGTGATGCAGAGTTGAAGTCGAGCACGTAGGCGCCTTTCGCCAGGCCGGGCGCCACGGCGTCGGCCACCGGCACGGCTTGGCTGGCCGTGACCGCGCTGATGACGAGCTCGGCACGGTGCACGGCCGACGCATGTGAATTCGCGAGCGCGACGCCGAGCTTCGCCGCGTGCTCGCGCAGCGCATTGCCGCCCTCGCCTTCGAGCTTGATGTCGTACGCGACAACGCTGTGCCCCTGCACAGCCAAATCCTCGGCGAGGATCCTGCCGACTTCGCCGTAGCCGATGAGGGCGACTTTCATCAGTCGATGTACTTCAGTCCCGCGGCAGCCAGCGGCTCGCGCATCTTGTACATGTCCAGCCCGAGCACGCCGCTGGCCAGCTTGGCGCGCTTCTCGCCTTCGTTGGCTTCACGTTTTGCCGCGGCATCGAGCGTCGCTGCGGCCATCGCGCGCGGCACGCAGACCACGCCGTCGTCGTCGGCCACGATCACGTCGCCCGGCGTCACCAGCGCGCCGGCGCAGACGACGGCGAGGTTCACC
>JANMHY010000036.1:0-11473 GCA_031375525.1 Burkholderiales bacterium | reverse complement strand
GATCGACGAAGAGATCGTGCGCGGGTCTTCCATCATGTAGGTGATGAGCTTGCGCATCAGGCCGTCGAACTCCCGGTCGATCTGGTCGTCGCCTTTGAGCACCTGCAGCGCCTGCGCCGTGTCCAGGCGCGCAAAGGCGTCCAACGCCTTGCGCAACTGCGCAATGGCCAGCTCGGCTTCGAAGGCCAGGTCCGACACGGGCAGGCGTAGGCGGCTGGAGACGCCGGTGTTGATCAGGCGCTGCACCGTGCGTGCGATGCGAGCCGCCTCGTCGCCGACGCGTTCGAGGTTGGCGATGGTCTTGCTGATGGCGATCAGCAATCGCAGGTCGCGTGCGGTCGGCTGGCGGCGCGCGATGATGGCCGACAGGTCAGCGTCGATCTCGACTTCCATCGCATTGACCCGCTCCTCCTGCTGAAGCACCTGTGTCGCGGTCTCGCCGCTGAACTGCGAGAGTGCGTACACCGCCTGCGAGACCTGCGACTCGACGAGCCCGCCCATTTCCAGGACGCGATTGGAAATGGAACTCAGCTCGGCATCGAACTGCGTTGAAAGGTGCTTGTCGTTCATCCGAATCTCCCGGTGATGTAGTCCTCGGTCTCTTTGCGCTTGGGCTTCATGAAGAGATCCCGAGTCGCACCGTACTCTATGAGTTCGCCGAGGTACATGTAGGCCACATGGTCTGAAACGCGGGCCGCCTGCTGCATGTTGTGGGTGACGATCAGGATCGACACCTTGCTCTTGAGCTCGCCGATCAACTCTTCGATCGATCCGGTGGCGATCGGGTCGAGCGCCGACGTCGGCTCGTCGAACAGGATGATCTCCGGGTCGGTGGCCAGCGCGCGTGCAATGCACAGTCGCTGCTGCTGGCCGCCGGACAGGTTGGCGCCCGACTCGGTGAGCCGGTCGCGCACCTCGCCCCACAACGCGGCGCCCTTGAGAGCCGCCTCGACCTTGTCTTCGACGTAGCTGCGCGATTTCTCGTTGCGCACACGCAGGCCGTAAGCGACGTTCTCGAAGATCGACTTCGGAAACGGGTTGGGCTTCTGGAACACCATCGAGATGCGCATGCGGACTTCGATCGGATCAACCTCTCGCGCCAGCACGTTCACCGCGTCGGGCATGAGCTGGATCTCGCCATCGTAGCGATGACCCGGGTAAAGATCGTGCATGCGGTTGAAGCAGCGCAGATAGGTCGATTTGCCGCAGCCCGAGGGGCCGATCAGCGCGGTGACCTTGTTCTCGTACACGGGCATGGATACGCCCTTGAGCGCCTTGAAGCTGCCGTAATAGAAATCCAGATTGGTCGACTGGGCCTTGATCGGCGGTGGGTTGTCGGGCAGCGTGATGGTAGAGATGCTCATTCGGGATTCACCATTTGATGTTTTTGCGCAGCCGATAGCGCAGCCAGATCGCCAAGCCATTCATGCCCAGGGTCATGAGCACGAGGACGAAACTCGCGGCGGCTGCGTTTTGATGGAAGGCAGGATCAGGACGCGAGGTCCAGTTGAAGATCTGGATCGGCATCACCGTGAAGGGCGAGAACAGCCAGTCGAACAAGCCGGCCGGGGGATCGCCGCCGCCGGGCACCGGCGGCAAGAAGGCGATGAAGGTCAGCGCGCCGATGGTGATGATCGGCGCCGTCTCGCCGATGGCGCGTGCCATGCCGATGATGACGCCGGTCAGGATGCCCGGCATGCCATACGGCACCAGATGGTGGCTCACCACCTGCCACTGCGACGCGCCACAGGCGTAGGCGCCTTCGCGGATGTGTTTGGGAATGGCGCGCAGCGCTTCGCGCGTGGCGACGATGACGATCGGCAAGATCAGCAGCGCCAGCGTCAGGCCCGCCGAGAGAATGCTTTGCCCGAAGCCGAACATGTAGACGAAGATGCCCAGGGCCAGCAGCCCATAGACGATCGACGGCACACCGGCGAGGTTGCTGATGTTGATCTCGATGATGTCGGTGAACCAGTTCTTCTTCGCGTATTCCTCGAGGTAGATCGCGCCCGCAATCCCCACCGGCACAGCGAACAAGGCGGTGACGAACATGACCAGAATCGAGCCGACCCACGCCGACAGGATGCCGGCCTCACCGGCGCGGCGCGACGGGAAGTTGGTGAAGAAGTCGCCCGACAGACGAGGAATGCCTTCGATGGCCATGCCGGCAAACAGCGCAGCCAAAGTCAGGATGCCCACCATCACCGACAGCACACCGACCGCGCCGAACAAGGCGTCCCAGCGCTTGTGCTTGCGGATCAATGCACGCAGGTTTTCGGTGCGTTGAGCAATATCGGCTAGTTGCATCAATAGGCCTCCCGGTATTTGCGCCGCAACCAGTAGCCCAGCAGGTTGAATACCAACGTGATCAACATCAGCATCAGGCCGGCGGCAAAGATGGTCTGATAACCCACCGAGCCGTGCGGCAAATCGCCGAGCGCCACTTGCACGATGTACGAGGTGACCGTAGCCGCGGGCTCCAGCGGATTGAGGGTGAGGTTCGGCTGCATGCCGGCGGCCACGGCCAGGATCATCGTCTCGCCGACCGCGCGCGAGATGCCGAGGATGTAGGCGGCGGCAATGCCTGACAGCGCTGCCGGGAACACCACGTTGACGGCAGTCTGAAAACGCGTCGCACCCATTGCGTAGGAGCCTTCGCGCAGGCTCATCGGCACCGCGCGCATGGCGTCTTCAGACAGCGAAGACACGTACGGAATGATCATGATTCCCATCACCAGACCGGCCGACAACACGTTGAACCCGGGCAGCCCGGGAATGAGTTTTTGCAGCAGCGGCGTGACGAACAGCAGCGCGAAGTAACCGTAGATGATGGTCGGCACGCCCGAGAGCAGTTCCAGCATGGGCTTGAGCGTCTCGCGCGTCTTGTGACCCGCAAACTCCGACAAGTAGATCGCGATGATGGTGCCCAGCGGAATGGCAATTGCCAGCGCCACCGCCGAACTCGTCAACGTGCCGGCCAGCAGCACCATGATGCCGAAGTGCGCGTCTGAAAAAAGCGGCGTCCACTGCGTGTCGGTCAGAAAGTCCCAGATCGACACGTTGCTGAAAAAGCTGAGCGACTCTTTCAGCAGGATGTAGACGATACCCAGCGTCGTAAACACCGAAACGCAAGCCGCCAGCAGCAGTACCGTTTCGATGGCCTTCTCACGACGTTGGCGCGCCTTCTTCGAGCGCGCCATTTGCGCCAGGCGCTGCTCTCCGGTCAGGATGGCGACTTCACCCACGGCGGCTCCTCGTTCTTCTCGGGTCGTGATGACACTCATTCTAGGGAGCCCTCCGTGGCCGCTGCCGCGGCTCTCGAGTCAATGGTCAGTGGTCAGGCAACGCTCAGAGCTTGGCCTCGCGGGCCAGCAAATCTTCGATGCGCACACCGATCTCGTTTTTGCCGCCCATCACGGTGCCCTTTTTGCCCTTGGCCAAATGGTCGAGGCCGACCGTGTAGGCACTGGCCGGCAGCGGCACGTACTTCACTTCCTTGGCGATCTTGGCGGCGGTCTTCATGTAGTACTCGGCGAACTCTCTGACCTCCGGCTTTGCCATCGCCTTGGCACTGACGTAGATGAAGATCGGTCGCGACAGCGGCTGGTAGCTGCCGTCCAGCACTGCGGCCTCGCTCGGCGCCACGGCAGGCTTGCCCGCCTTCTCGACGATCGACACCGCCTTCAGGCGCTGCTTGTTCTCGGCGTAGTACGCGTAGCCGAAATAACCGATCGCATTCACGTCCTGTGATACGCCCTGCACCAGCACGTTGTCGTCTTCGCTGGCCGTGTAGTCGCCTCGGCTGGCTTTGCTCTTGCCGTTGATGGCCTCGGTGAAATAGTCGAACGTGCCCGAATCCGAACCAGCGCCGAACAGCTTGATCGGCGCATCAGGCCAAGCCGGGTTGACCTGGTTCCAGCGCATGACCTTGCCTTGCGCTGCCGGCTCCCAGACTTTCTTCAGCTCTTCGACCGTGATTGAAGCGAGGAAGGTGTTTTTGGGGTTGGTGACGACGGTCAGCGCGTCGAAGGCCACCGGCAGCTCGATGTACTCGATGCCCGCGGCCTTGCAGTCGGCCATTTCGGCCGCGAGGATCGGACGTGAGGCGTTCTGGACATCGGTCTCGCCGCGGCAGAATTTCTTGAAGCCGCCGCCGGTGCCGCTGATGCCCACGGTCACCTTGATCGCGTTCTTCTTGGACTTCTGAAAGTCCTCGGCAACGCCTTCGGTGATCGGATAAACGGTAGACGAGCCGTCGATCTTGACGACCTGGGCCAGAACGACCGGGACAGCGAAGGTCGTCGCGACGACTACGAACAAAGAACGCAGTGCTTGTTGCATGGATTTCCTTTCAGACAGGGATAAGGCACAACACCAAGACTGTAGGCAGGGCCCATGACGGTTCTGTGACACCCAGGCAGCAGTTCGATGACAGCAGGAATTGGCTAGCCTGCTTGGACCTTGCACTGTTCGGCTTCCACCTTGCCCTTGTGCCAGAGCGTGGCTGCCGCTGAGGCCGGCATGGCGAGCGTGTACTCGTCGCCGACATAGGCGCCGTCGGGCTGCAGGCTGAGCTCGGCAGCGCCGTGCATGGCGCGCACGCGTGCCGACTTGCCGTCCTCGGCCATGCGCACCGCAAACGTGCGACCACCGGTGCAACTCAGCCGTGCGAATTCGCCGGCCTTGACACCCGCGGGCATCTGCGGGCTGGATGCGCACGCTGACGCCAGAACGACCGAAGCTACAGAGAGAAGCAAGAAAGACGATCGAACGATCATGTCGGCTCCATGGAAGTAAAAATGAAAGTGTCCTCAGCGTGAGTGACAGTTGCATGACAGAGCCGCTGCGGACCAACGCGGCTGTCTTGTCACGGCGCTGCCACGCCATGACAGCAGCATGACCTGATGCGGATCGTGGATCTTGGTGGCGGTGGAGCCGTGATGCCGGTGCCAGTTGCGAACTGCGGGTGCGCTTCGCGCCGCAGGTGGTGGGAGGGGTCGAGGCCCGGGTCGAGATCGAATCCGACGCCGCCCCCCGACGCGGCACTGGCGCTGCAACGGCGACGTCGTTGACCGATCAGGTTCCGATCCGGCCGCCGTCGTTCTTGGTGATCATCACCGTGCCTGATCGTGGGCGCGCCGTGGCGCCGCCGGCGCCGTAGCCGGCGTTGCCCGGCCAGTGGCTGGTGTACTTGGTTGGGTCGGCGATGTTGGCGAAGGCCGTTTCCTCCCCCGGTTGCTGCACGTTGACGAACACCACCTTGCCATCCGGCGTTTCGCACAGGCCGGTGATCTCCTGATCGACCGGGCCGACGAGAAAGCGCTTGAGCGTGCTGGCCGTCGGCTTCTTGCCGATGCGCGTGGTGACGCTGCCGCTGGCGCCGTAGTCCAGCGTCAGCGCGCCGCCGTCGCCAACGGTGCCGGGCACGGCGGCCAGCATCATGCAGTTGGTGATGTCGGTGTAGGCGCCGTCGTCGGTCTGCACCCAGCACAGGCCGGTGCTGGAAGTGAACACCAAACCATCGGGGCTCGACAGATCCTGCTCGTCGGTGAGACCGGACAGGTTGATGATGCCTGTCGGCGCACCGGCTTCGGCGCCGAACAGGTAGATGTCCCACGTGAACGCCGTGGCAGCGGGGTCGCCGCCGTTGTCCTTGACACGCAGGATATGGCCGTTCGGGTTGCCCGACTGCGTCGTCGATGCGCCGCGGATGTCGGTGTACACGCGCGGGTTGGCAGCGTCCGGATTGAGTTGCGAGCCGGTCACCGCGCCGAGGCGGCGGTTGCTGTTGTTGGTCAGCGTGAAGTAGACCTCGCCGGTCGTCGGGTGCACGCCGCACCATTCGGGCCGGTCCATCTTCGTTGCGCCTACCGCGTCGCCGGCGATGCGTGAGTGAATTGCCACGTCGCCCTCGTTGGCAAAGGTGTAGTTGGCGTAGCCGGCCACAGCCGGGTTGGCCAGGCTCAATTCCTGCCACTGCCCGGTGCCGTCGGCGTTGAACTTCGCGGCGTAGAGCTTGCCGGTGTCGAGGTACTTGTCACCGGTGGCCACGCGGTCGCTCGCGGTGGCATCGGCCGCCACCCAGTTCTGCGCCGAGACGAACTTGTAGATGTACTCGTTGCGTGCGTCGTCGCCCATGTAGATCGCCAACGGCTTGCCCACCACCGGCTTGCTGAAAGCTGCGCTTTCGTGCGCCATGCGGCCCAACGCCGTCCGCTTCTTGATCACCGAGGTCGAGCTGTACGGGTCGATCTCGGTCGTGTAGCCCTGGCCGTTGATTTCGTTGCGGTAGTCGTCACTGCCATCCGTCGACGCGCCGGTGACGCTGGTGTTCCAGCGCGCGTACTTGTCGTCGGCGCCCGCGGTTTCCCAACCGTAGCGGCTGGCTGCCGCGGCCGTGGCCGTGACGCTGCGTCCGTAGCGGGCCAACGCAGTGTTGGCGTTGGCGGTGCGCAGCGCGATGTCGTTGGCAGCGCGGAAGAAGTAGCCAACCCAATTCTCCTCGCCCGTCAACAACGTGCCCCAGGGCGTCTTGCCGGTGCCGCAGTTGTTCAGCGTGCCGCGGGTCTTGGTGCCGTCGGTGGAAAACTTCGTCACCAGCAACGCATTGCCGCGCGCCGGGCCGGAGAGTTGGATCTCGGTGGCGCCGGTGATGCGGCGGTTGAAGTTCGAGGCCGGCACATAGGCGAACTTGCCGGCGCTCTTGGCGAACTCGACGATCGAGACCCCTTGCGCATCGACTTCGATGTCGGTCTCGGCGGCAGGACGCGGGTTCGGCGACGGGCCGTTGGCATGCAGAAAGAGCTGGTTGATGTACTCGTGGTTGACGCCGAGCAGCGCACGGTCGTTGTTGGCGGCATCGGGGGTGCCGCCCGACGACAAGCCGAAGTACTCCATGCCGTCGTGGTTGTCGCCACTGCGCCGGTCATAGCCTGTGTCAGTGCCGTTGTTCGTCGCCGCGGCCACGCCGGCGGCAAGAGGATCGCCCACAGCGAAGACCGCGGCGGCGGTGTAGCCGGCGGGCACCGCTACTTCATCAGCGGTGGACTTGGCCACCGCTGCAAAACCGAGCATTGTCTCGGTCGGTGCCGGCGCTGGCGCGACCGGGTCATCGTCATCACCGCCGCCGCACGCCGACAAACCGACGCCGCCGAGCAGCGCGGTGGCCAGCGAGCCGACGCCGCCGCGCAGCATGCTGCGCCGGCTCAGTCGTGCTTGGACAATGGCATCGAATGTCGGGTTGGGTGAATTGTTCGAATCCTCGTCGTCATCGTGGTGGATCGTGACGGCCAGTTCGCGCGGGTGATTCATGCCTGGGGACTCCTTGGTTGAAAGCGCCAGGAGTCTGGAAGACGTTTGTGACGGTGCGATGAAGAACTGATGTCAGTTCATCACGCCTTCAGTGCGCGAACCGCGGTCGCCTTACAACGTGCTGCAGAAGATGTCGGCAGCGGGGCGCACGCGAGGTGGCTTGTGTCGGGCCACCGTCCCGATGTTGACGAAGCAAACCGGCGCCTCGCCGTCTGCCAGCGCAAACAACCCGCGCATGCGCGGTGAGTCCATCGCCTGGCCGCTCGTCAATCCACTGCCGAAGCCGATCGCGTGCGCGGCGAGCAACAGGTTCTGAAGGGCCGCGCCGAGCGAGACCAACCGCTCGGCGCTCGGGATGTTCGGCTCGGCGGGGCCGAGCCGGGCGATGGCCAGCATCAGCAGCGGCGAGCGATGCGCCTTCTCGCGCGCCGCTTCGATCTGCAGGAGCGTTGCGCCGGGATCGCGGTCGATCAGCGCCAGCGCGTACACCTCGGCGAGCAGCGCGCGCTTGGTCGTGGGCACGATCACGAAGCGCCACGGCATGAGCTGCCCATGATCGGGCGCGGCGGCGGCCAGCGCGAGCATCTCACCCTGCTGCTGCGCGGTCGGGCCCGGTTCGATCAGGCGCTTCGGCGAGACAGTCTGGCGCCCTCCGATCAGCGCCTGGGCGAACTCGAACAAGCCGCTGTCGGCTTCGGCGGTCCGAGGGACCGCCGAAGCGACTGCTGCCGGCGCCGACGGCTGCGCGTTCGTCATGCGTTGTCGAACGCCCGCCGCTTGGTCGATACGGTGCGCTTGTACTCGTCGATCGAGCCGACGCGGCGGATGCTCGCCCAGGTGCCTTTGTAGTACGGAATGATGTTGCGATCCGTCCACTCCGTGGTCACGTCGCCGGCAATGCCTTTGGTGTAGCCGAACACCATGAAGGTCTGCCCCTTCTTCGCGTCGGCGACCGGGTAGGCCATCGCGAAGGTCGAGCCATAGTCGTTCCAGACTTCGACGACATCGCTCGCGCTCGCATTCATCGCGCGCATGTCGTCCGGATTCAGCTCGATGTAGGCCATCGGGTAGCGGCCTTTGACGTGGCTGTCGTACTGGTTGTGATACGCCGTCTGCCAGACCTCGTTGCTGCGGCCGTTGTTGATCCAGAACGCATGCTTGGTTTTCTGCGCCTGCACCGGCTGCGGCAGGCCGGGCCACGGCGAGGGTTTGAATTGCGCCTTGCCGTCCTTGGTGCCGAACTTGTCGGTGTAGAGCATCGGTGTGCCGATCAGCTTGCCGTCCTTGACTTCCTTGATCGGCAGTTGCACGCCGTCATTGCCGGCACTGCGCAGCAGCGCGTAGGTGGCCAGGTAGCCCGTGTCATCGCCCTGGCTGTCGATCGGCGGCGCACCCGGCCGGCCGGCGCGGCGGAAGCCGTCATTGAAGGCATCTTCTTCCGTCTTCCAGTCGAAGCCGTCGAAGCGCGCCTGCATCGGTGCGTTGCCTTGGTAGAGCGCGCGCAGCTTGGTGGCCACCATCGCGGCGATCAGACAATCCGGCTTGGCTTCGCCCGGCGCATCCATGAACTTTTCGGACAGTCGCATGCGGCGCTCGCCGTTCATCGATGTGAGGTTCATCTCGCCGGGGTGGGTAGATGGCAACATCAAATGCGCCGCTTCTGCGAGCATCGTCGGGTAGAGGTTGATCGACGCGACGAACAGGCCGCCCTTCTGTGTGGCCGCATAAATCACATCGACCAGTTGCTCGGCCGTTGCGCCACGGGCCTTCGAGATCGCTTCCTTGACGATGGCGCTGCGCTTCAACACCGCCTCGCGCAACTGCTGCGAGTTGTTGCTGGTCTGGAAGTTGTTGCACGCCCACCAGGTCATCATGCGGCCGTTGCCCTTGATGAGTTCCTGATCGACGTAGATCTTCTCGCCGGTCGGGTGCGGCGGCCGCGTGTAGCCCTCCTGGTGTCCGCCCATGCGCACGACGCCGGTGCCGCGGCGTCCGCCAACGTTGTGCGTCGCCAGCACCAGATCGACCATCGCCGACTGGATCAGGTAGTTGTCGTTGCCCCAAATGATGCCCTTCTCGTACGCATGCATCGTGCGCGGGCGCGCGCCGCCGGCCTTGGGCTTGTAGGCCCAGTCGGCGGCCTGACGCAGCTTGTCTTCGGACACGCCCGTGATGCGCGAGCATTCGGCCAGCGAGAGCTTGTTGGCCGCTGCCGCGGCGTCGAAGCCGGTGGTTCGCTGCGCAATGAAGTCCTTGTCGTGCCAGCCTTGTTCGACCACATAGGTGAGCAACCCGTTGAACAGCGCGATGTCGGTGCCGGGCTGCAAGTCGAGGTGCAGCACGTTGGCCTTGCCGGCTGCGGATTCGGCCACCGACAGTGAGACCGTGCGCCGCGGGTCGATGAAGATGATCTTCGCCGCGGCCACCGGCTCGGCGCCGAACAGTTTTTTCTTCTTGTCCACTGTCGCGCCCTGCAGGTTGGGGAGCCAGTGGTTGAGAAAGTAGTTGGTCTGGTTCTCGTAGGGGTTGTTGCCGGTGGAGATGATGACGTCTGCGAGCTGCGCATCTTCATAACTGTTGTTCAACTCCATCACGCCCATCTCGCGCGTGGCATGGCATTCGGAGTTGTAGGCGGGCCGGTTGTGGATGCGTACTGTCGGCGTCTGGATCGCGGTGAACATCAGCTTGCCCGAGCCCCAGGTGTTCTCGAAACCCCCGCCCGCGCCGCCGTGGTCAAAGGCCGAGAAGGCGATGGCCTTGGCGCCGTCGGCATCGAGCACCTTCTTGATCAGGCCCGCATAAACCGCGAGCGCGAAGTCCCAATCGGTATCGACCCATTGATCGCCCGCATACCAGCGCGGCGTCAGCAGCCGGTCAGCCGTGATGCCATCGGCGGCATACATGTAGGTGGCCATCTTGCCGCCGCGCGTCGAACTCAGCCCGCCGTTCACACTGCAAGCCTTGTCGGGCACGATCATGATGTTGGAGCGCTTGCCCGATTTGTCGGCGACGACGTTGGTCATCGCTGGCGTCATCGTCACCGCCAGCGGCGGCAGCTGCTTCGTGAAGTCGAGGCCGAGCGCATTCGATTTCGCTGCGCGGCCGCCCTCGGTGCCTTCGTCCCACTTGTAGACGTGGTAGCCACAGCCGACGATGCAGAAGTGGCAGATCATGTTGGTCTTCTGCGCACCCACGGGCGGCAGCGCGATCCGGTCTTTGCGGTTCGTCATGTTGCGCTCCTCACAGCACGTTGGATTGGCGGCCGTAGATCAGGCCCTGCACGCCGGTGGCGGTGATCGCGCCGTCGCTGCCGACCGCCAGACTGACCTGCGGCAAGTTCTCGGTGGCCTGGCCGCAGATCATCTGGCCGCTCATCTCCGGGTCGAACTGGCTGTAATGGCAACCGCACTTGAACGAGCGCGCCTGGCCGTCGTACACCACCGGGCAGCCCATGTGCGTGCACAGCGTGCTGTAGGCAACGATGTCGCCCTCGGGGCCCACACCGCCAGGCACGCGGCGGCCCATCTTGATCAGAGCGCACGGCGATGCGTTGTCGGGGTAAGTGAAGCTGACCACCTCGTTGACTTTCATTGCCGACGCCGTGCCCACGCGCTTGCGCGGATAAGGCAAGGTGGTGCGGCCGACATCGGCGGTCGCTGCCTCGGCGGTGGCGGGCACTGTCACCGCAACGCCAGCCGCCGCGGCGCTGGAGGTCTTGAAAAACATCCGACGTGAAACGCTCGAATCCATGGTCTTCCTCTTTGTCTGTGATGGCAACGTTGGCCGCGCATCTCGATGCGAGGGTCATGCCACATCGCGACTTGAAGCCAAGTGCTTGATTTCATGGGACTCAGCAGCGGCAGCCGCCCGGACGCGTTACGTTGTCGTAACGCGGGTTAGCCCGGTCTGTCGTCTTGGAGTTACGCCGCCGTAACATCGGACATCCAGCCGCCGCCAGGAAACCCATGCATCGCCGACAGGTCCTGCACGCCGCATTGCTCGCTGCGCCGACGCCTGCGCTGTCGCAGATCGACACCGCGCCGCGTGCGGCGCTGCGCTTCGGCACGACGCCGGTGTTCCTCGATGACCAGGCCGGCTTCCTGGCGCGATGGGCCGCGTACCTATCGGCCGCCGTCGGCACACCGGTCGAGTTCGTGTCGCG
>JANMHY010000015.1:0-2314 GCA_031375525.1 Burkholderiales bacterium | reverse complement strand
TCCGATAGCGTTAACAGGCCCTAGCCCGCACCGCCACCGACCCTGCCAGCCCGGCCGCGCGGCGTCAACAGGCAAAGCGCGGGTGCTCAGGAAGCCGCGAAGACCGCGAACCAGCCATGCTCGTCGGTCCAGCAGCGCGTGTGCGCATAGCCGGCGCGGCGCAGCAGCGCATCGAACCCTTCCACGGTGTACTTGCACGAGTTCTCGGTGTGGATGCGCTCACCGGCTGTGAAGCGCCGCTCGCCGCCGCTCCAATGCACCGTCAGCGCCTGCCGTGCTTCGAGGTGCATCTCGATGCGCGATCGGGCCTCGTCGAAGAACGCCACATGCCGCCACTGACGCAACACGAAGTCGCTGCCGAGCAGCCGGTTCACGTGGGCCAGCGTGTTGAGGTTGAAGGCCGCGGTGACGCCAAGCTCGTCGTCATAGGCGGCGTCGAGCACCGGCTTGGGCTTGACCAGATCAACACCGATCAGCAAATTGCCGCCGGGCGACGCGCCGCGTGCGCGTTGCAGGAAGCCTTGAGCGTCGGCCGGCGTGAAGTTGCCGATCGACGAACCCGGGTAGAACAAGGTCCGCGGCCCATCGCCGACCTCGGCCGGCAGTTGCAGCGATTGCGAAAAGTCCACGCCGACACCGACCATGTCCATCGCCATGTGCTCGCGCTGCAGACAGGCCAGCGCGTGGCGCAGGAACTCGACCGAAATGTCCACCGCCACATAGCGGCTGGGCTTCAAGGTGTTGAACAGGCGCCCGGCCTTCTCGCAGTTGCCGGCGCCCAGATCGACCAGCGTGCGGCCAATGCCGACGGTGGCCGCGATCTCACCGGCATGCGTGCGCAGGATCTGCGCTTCGGTGCGCGTCGGGTAGTACTCGGGCAGCTCGGTGATGGCGTCGAACAGGCGCGAGCCGAGGGCGTCGTAGAAATACTTCGGTGCGATCGTTGCTCTGCTGGCCAGCAGCCCGGCGCTCAGTTCTGCGCGCGGGTCGGCACTGTGCGTGTCGTGAAGCTGCACGAACAGCGGCTGTTTGAGGGTTGTCACGGAGAGGCTTTCCGTCATGAGGGCAATGTAGCAGCGGGCAATGCGCGTGCCCGCGCGATGCGCTGTAATGCCATCCCTTTGGTCTCCGACTGACCCCATTCCTTACAGGAGAAACACGATCATGCTCAGCCTGTCCTCCTCCCGCACCCTGCGCAGCCTGATGACCTGTGCGCTGCTCGCCTTCGGCACGCTGGCCCATGCGCAGCAGGTCTTTCGCATCACCGCGATTCCCGACGAATCACCGACCGAGCTGGCGCGCAAGGCCGAGCCGCTGGTCAAGTACCTGGAAAGCAAGCTCGGCATGAAGGTCGAGTACACCCCCGTCACCGACTACGCCGCCGCCGTCGAGACGCTGGTCAACAAGAAGGTCGACATGGCCTGGTTCGGCGGCTTCACCTTCGTCCAGGCCAATGCGCGCTCCGGCGGCAAGGCGATCCCGATCGTGCAGCGCGAGGAAGACGAAAAATTCCGCTCAGTCTTCATCACGGCCGACCCGGCGATCAAGACGCTGGCCGACCTGAAGGGCAAGGACGTCAGCTTCGGCTCGCAAAGCAGCACCAGCGGCCACCTGATGCCGCGCAGCTTCCTGCTGCAAGCCGGCGTGGACCCTGAGAAGGACTTCAAGCGTGTGGCCTTCAGCGGTGCGCACGACGCGACGATCGCCGCCGTGGCCTCGGGCAAGGTGCAGGCCGGTGCGCTCAACATCTCGGTGTGGGACAAGTTCGTCGCCGACAAAAAGGTCGATACCGACAAGGTCAAGGTCTTCTACACGACGCCGCCCTACTACGACTACAACTGGACCGTGCATGCGGACATGCCGGCGGCGACGCGCGAGAAGCTGACCGCCGCCTTGCTTGCGCTGTCGAAGGACACCGCCGAAGGCAAGGCGATTCTCGAGCTGCAGCGCGCCACGCGATTCGTTCCGACCAAGGCCGAGAACTACAAGGGCATCGAAGCGGCTGCAAAAAGCGGGTCGCTGCTCTGAGCGCACGGCTTCGCACGTGCAGTTGTCCCTGACCGGCATCGCCGCCCGGCATCCGGCGGCGAAGGCGAGCGCTGCTGCCGCGCTCGACAGCGTCACGCTGCGCGTCGAGCGCGGCGAGCAGGTCGCGGTCATTGGCCCGTCGGGCGCCGGCAAGACGACGCTGCTGCACGTGGTGGCCGCGGCGCTGCCGCCTTCGCAAGGGGCGCTGACGCTCGACGGCCAAGCACCGTGGACGTTGCCGCGCTCGGCGTTGCAGCGCCTGCGGGGCAAACTGTTTCTCGCGCCG
>JANMHY010000011.1:0-5172 GCA_031375525.1 Burkholderiales bacterium | reverse complement strand
GGGCGCGAGATCGTTGTAGAAGGCCAGGGTCATCATCATCAGCAGCACCGCGGCGCCGGCACGCTGGAGCCAGACCAGCCACGAATCGGGCACGGGCCGGCCCGTCAAACCCTCGAAAAGATAATACATGAGGTGTCCGCCATCGAGCATCGGCACCGGCATCAGGTTGATCACGCCAAGACCCACGCTGACCAGCGCCAGAAAGCCGATGTAGTACGCGATGCCGCGCTCGGCCGACTGGCCGGCGTAGTCGGCGATCGTGATCGGCCCCGAGATGTTCTTCAGCGACGCCTGACCGATCAGCATGCGGCCGAACATCTTCACCGTCAGCACCGATTGCTCCCAGGTCAGCGACACGCCGCGCGCCAGACCTTCCCAGACCCCCGTGCGCACCGTCACCGCCTCGGGCACCTTGCCGATCACGGCGTCGATGCGGCCGAACGTCTGGCCGCTGTCGTTCATGACGCGCGGCTGCACCGTCAACTCCAGCGGCGCACCGTTGCGCTGAACCGCCCACCGCATCGGCTTGGCGCTGCCATCCGCCGCCAGTTGGCGGATCAGCGTGCGCAGTTGGTGCGCGTCGCCGATGGCCTGGCCATCGACGCGCAGCACCACATCGCCATTCTTCAGCCCTGCCTTCTCGGCAGGCCCACCCGCCACCGGATCGCCCATCACCGGTGGCGCGAACGGCGGCGTCAGGCCGACGACCTGGGTCAGAAACTTGCCATCGACCTCGCGCTTGGCGGCGCTGTCGAGCGCCAAGGTCACCGGCCGCGTGCCGCGGCCCGCGGCGTCGCTCACGTCCAGGCGCAGGCGCTCGCCGTCGAGCGCGGCCTGCATGATCTGCCAGCGCAAGTCGGTCATCGAGCGCACGTCCTGCGCCTCGTCGCCTTCGCGGCTCCAGCGCTGTACCCAGTCACCCGAGCGCAAACCGGCGCGCTCGGCCAGGCTGCCGGCCACCGGCGCCGACAACACGGCCTTCGGCTCTTCGACGCCGATCCAGTTCTGCGCTGCGTAGAGCAGCGCGGCGAGGATCAGGTTCGCTGCCGGGCCGGCGGCGACGATGGCCGCGCGCTGCTTCAGCGATTTGCGGTTGAAGGCCTGGTCCAACTCGCCCGGCGGCACCGCTTCTTCGCGCTCGTCGAGCATCTTCACGTAGCCGCCGAGCGGCAATGCGGCAACGACGAACTCGGTGTCGCCGCTCTGCCGCCGCCACAGCGTGCGGCCGAAGCCGACCGAGAAGCGCAGCACCTTGACGCCGCACAGCCGCGCCACCTTGTAGTGGCCCCACTCGTGGACGACGATCAGGATCGCCAGCGTGACGATGAAGGCGAGGATGGTGGTCAGCATGTCATCTCTTCGATTGCGCGATAAGCGCCTGTGCGCTTGTGCGCGCGCGTTCGTCGAGCGCCAGCAAGTCGGCAATCGATGCACTGTCGGACAGCGCAGGCAGTACGGCACTGATGGTTTGTTCATTGACGCGGTGGATGTCGGTAAAGCGGATCGCACCGTCCAAGAACGCGGCAACCGCCACTTCGTTGGCAGCGTTCAACACCGTCGTGCTGCCGTCCGGTGCCTTGAGCGCGTCCCACGCCAGGTAAAGACCGGGGAAGCGCGCGCGGTCGGCGGCCTCGAAGCTCAAACCTTGCATCGTTGCGAAGTCGAGCTGAGAGGCGCCGGATTCGATGCGCTCGGGAAACGCCAGGCCGTAGGCGATCGGCACGCGCATGTCGGGCGTGCCGAGCTGCGCCAGCACCGAGTGGTCGCGGCAGACCACCATCGAGTGAATCACGCTCTGCGGATGGATGACGACGCGCACCTGCTCCGGTTGCAGCTCGAACAGCCAGCGCGCTTCGATCACTTCGAGCGCCTTGTTCATCATCGTCGCCGAATCGACCGAGATCTTGCGGCCCATGACCCAGTTCGGGTGCGCCACCGCCTGATCCGGCGTCACGTCGTGCAGGCTGTCGAGCGCGCGCGTGCGAAACGGCCCGCCCGACGCCGTGAGCACGATATGGTCGATGCGCGCGGCCCATGTGCTTCGGTCTTCGGGCAGGCACTGGAAGATCGCCGAATGCTCGCTGTCGATCGGCAGCAGCGTCGCGCCGCCGTCGCGCACCGCGTCCATGAACAGACGGCCGCCGACGACCAGCGCTTCCTTGTTGGCCAGCAGCAGGCGCTTGCCGGCGCGTGCCGCAGCGACGCAGGCTTCGAGCCCGGCCGCGCCGACGATCGCCGCCATCACCGTTGTCACGTCGGGGTGCGATGCGATCTCCGTCAACGCACGCGGGCCGCTCATCACTTCGGTGGTCACGCCCTGCGCGCGCAAGCGCTGTTGCAACGCGTTGGCAGCTACCGCATCGCCGAGCACGGCGTAGCGAGGTTTCCAGCGCAGGCATTGCTGTTCGAGAACATCGGCGCGGCGCATCGCGGTCAGCGCGAAAACGTTGAAGCGCTCGGGGTGCCGCGCGATCACGTCGAGCGTGTTGACGCCGACCGAACCGGTCGCGCCCAAGACAGCCAGCGTCTGGCGCTTCACGACAGGCTGCCCAAAGCCATCGCCGCCGGCAGCACTGGCATCAGCGCATCGATGCGGTCGAGCACGCCGCCGTGGCCCGGCAACAAGCGGCTCGAATCCTTGGCGCCGGCCGCGCGTTTGACGAGCGACTCGAACAGATCACCGACGACGCTCAGTCCTGCGAGCGCCGCGCTGGCGGCCAACATGCCGATCCAGCCGAAGGCGTTGCGCAGCTGCGTGAACAGGCTCGGCGCATCGACCGGCAACGCGCGGTCGACCCACAGCGTCCACACCACCGCAAGCAGCGCGACACCGGCCAGGCCGCCATAGACACCCTCCCAGGACTTGCCCGGGCTGATCGATGGCGCGAGTTTGTTCTTGCCGAACGCGCGCCCGGCGGCATAGGCGCCGATGTCGGCCATCCAGACGATGCACAGCACCGAAAGCACGAAGTTGATCGACACCACGCGCGCCTGTGCCAAGGCCAGCCAGCCCACCCACAGCAGCACCAGGCCGGCGAGCAAGCGCAGCGGCGCCGGCCAGCGCGGCCAGGCGCTCGGGCCGCCGCGCAGCACGAACACACTGCCGACGACCCACAGCGCCAGCGTGGCCCACCACCATGTCGCCGGCACGCGGCCGACCGTGCCGCTGACCACCGCCCAGGCGCCGGCCAGCGCCAGCAGCACGCCGGGGGCGATGGCGGCGACGCTGCCGACGCCGTTCAAGCGCGCCCACTCCCACGCCGCGGCAGCGATGAGCACCAGCGAGACGATCGCAAAGGGCCAAGGCTTCGACGCGAAGAGGGCCGGCAGCAAAAAAGCCAGCAGCAAGAGGGCCGTGATGATGCGGGTGCGGAGCACAAAACTCTAGGCGGTTGCGGCCTGCGCCGCCGCCTCTTCAGGCAGGCGCCCGCCGTAGCGCCGCTCGCGCTCGCGATAGCTCGCGATCGCCGCGTCGATCTGCTCAGGCCCGAAATCGGGCCACAGGCACTCGGTGAAATACAGCTCCGAATACGCCACCTGCCAGAGCAGGAAGTTGCTGATGCGGACTTCGCCGCCGGTGCGGATGAACAGGTCCGGGTCGGGCGCGAAGTGCATCGCCATGCGTTTGGACAAGGCGTCTTCGTCGAGGTCTTGCGCGCGGATGCCGTCGGCCATGGCGCGGCGCGTGGCCTGCACGATGTCCCAGCGGCCGCCGTAGTTGAAGGCCACCGACAGCGTGATGCGCTTGTTGTGCGCGGTCACGCCCTCGGCGTGGTCCCAGGCATCGCGCACCTTGTCGGACACCGCCGCGCGGTCGCCGACGATGCGGATGCGCACGCCTTCGTCGGCGAGCTTGGTCAGGTACTTCGAGACGGCCACCAGCACCAGGCCCATCAGCCCGGAGACCTCGTCGCTGCTGCGCTTCCAGTTCTCTGACGAGAACGCGAACACCGTCATGTACTCGATGCCGCGGTCGGCGCACGCGCGCACCGTGCGCACCAGCGCATCGACACCCTGCTTGTGGCCGAAGAAGCGCGGCATGAAACGCTTCTTGGCCCAGCGGCCGTTGCCGTCCATGACGATGGCCACGTGGCGTGGCAGGTTCGGGTCGCGTTGCACAGGCGCTGGGAGATGGGGCCGCTCAGACCGCCAGAATCTCGGTCTCTTTGGCTTGGACGAGCTTGTCGATCTCGGCGACGACGTTGTTCGTCAGCCGCTGCACCTCGTCCTGCGCGCGGCGCTCGTCGTCTTCGGTGACGTCCTTGTCCTTGAGCAGCTTCTTCAGATTCTCGTTGGCGTCGCGGCGCACATTGCGCACGGCCACCTTGCACTCCTCGCCGGCGTGTTTGACGACCTTGCTCAGCTCCTTGCGGCGCTCCTCGGTCAACGCCGGCATCGGGATGCGCAGCAGGTCGCCCTGCGCAGCCGGGTTCAGGCCGAGGCCGCTGTCGCGGATCGCCTTTTCGATCTTCGGGCCCATGCCCTTTTCCCACGGCTGCACGCTGATCGTGCGCGCATCGAGCAGCGACAGGTTGGCGACCTGGCCGATCGGCACCATCGATCCGTAGTAGTCCACCTGCACCTGATCGAGGATGCCGGGGTGGGCGCGCCCGGTGCGGATCTTGTGCAACTCGTTCTTGAAGGCCTCGATGGATTTGCCCATCTTGCTTTCGGCGCTTTTCTTGATGTCGGCGATCGTCATGATCTTTCAGTCCTCGCTCAAACGTGGACCAAGGTGCCTTCGTCTTCGCCCATGACGACGCGCGTCAGCGCGCCCGGCTTGACGATCGAGAACACCTTGATCGGCAGCTTCTGGTCGCGGCAGAGCGCGAACGCGGTGGCGTCCATCACCTGCAGGTTCTTCGAAATCGCTTCGTCGAAAGTGATCGTCGTGTAGCGCTTGGCATCGGGCACCTTCTTCGGGTCGGCCGTGTACACGCCATCGACCTTGGTGGCCTTGAGCACGATCTCGGCGCCGATCTCGGCGCCACGCAGCGCGGCCGCCGTGTCGGTGGTGAAGAACGGGTTGCCGGTGCCGGCGGCGAAGACGACGATCTTGCCTTCTTCGAGGTACTGCAGCGCCTTCGGCCGCACGTACGGCTCGACGACCTGCTCGATGGCGATGGCGCTCATCACGCGCGCCGTCATGCCTTCCTGGCGCATCGTGTCGGC
>JANMHY010000811.1:0-2720 GCA_031375525.1 Burkholderiales bacterium | reverse complement strand
CAAGGAAGACCGCTTCGAGGTTCTGGTCGAAGAGCTGCAGAAGATCGTGCGCGGCCAACCGCCGTTGTCGCCGGCGATCGCGCGGCGCTTGCTGACGCACTTTCGCAGCGGCAACGACCACGATGCCTCGGCCGGGGGCCGCGGCCTGTCGTCATCGGGCCTGACCTCGAGCAAGCCGGTGCCGCTGGTCGAGAAGCCGCTCGATCACGAGCGCCTGACACCGCGCGAGGTCGAGGTTCTGACTTATCTCAGCAAGGGTTTCACGATCAAGGAGATCGCGAACCTGATGGGCATCAAGTGGTTCACCGTCAACGACCACATCAAGTCCATCTACAAGAAGTTGAACGTCTCCAGCCGCGCCGAAGCGGCCGTGCTGGCGAGCAAGCAAGGCCTGGTCTAGGGCCTGTCAACGCTATCGGAAGGCTCGCCTGATGGCTGCGCTGCCTCCGCCATCGTCGTTGAATCCGGCCGCCGCGGGCCTCTCCGACAGCGGCTGGGAGCGGCGCGCGCGCAACCGCTCGCCGTCGGCACGCTGGATCGGCTGGCGGCTGCGCGGCCTCGTGCTGGCCGCGCTGCTCGGCTGCCTGGCCATGTTCGCGCTCATCAGAGCGCTGGCGCAGCAGCCGGTGCTCGAACAACGGCTGGCGGTGGACGACCGCGGTGTGCTGCGTCTGGCCGGACCGGCGCCGCAACCGGCGCTCGGGTTCCTGGTCGATGCGCAGGGCCGCGCGCAGCCGATCGACCGCTTGCTGATCGCACGCTCGGCGCGCTGGCTGGTCAGCCAGGCCGATCGCGAGCGCCACCTGCAACAGCACGACGCGCTCGCCGCAGCGCTGGCGCGCGGCCGCGTGCAGTTCATCGACAGCGACGGCCAGCACCACCTCATCGCCGCCGTGCCGCGCGGCGCCGTCGGCCTGGGCTGGGTGTTCTGGCTCTTGTCCACGCTGGCGCTGCTGCTGTACCTGGTGGCCATGGTGGTGGTGATGGCGCGGCCCGGGCGGCGCAACACGCTGTACACGCTGATGGCCTTCGCCCAGGCCGGCAACCTGATGTTCCTGGCCGTGCTCTCGGCGCCGGCGATCGGCTGGGGCGAAGGCTTCATGCGCTGGGAACACGATGCGCGCACGCTGTTCGATCTGCTGACCGCCGGCGCGCTGGTGCACGTCTCGAATCTGCACCCGCGCCGCCTGCCGCAGGCGACGCGGCGGGCCGCGCTGGCGTGGGCGCTGCTGGCCGCCGTGGGCGCGCTGGCGGTGTGGGTGCGTGAGCCGTCGGCCTGGTGGTGGACCCAAGGTGCACTCATCACCGCCGGTGTGGTTGCTGCGACGCAGCTGACGTGGATGCAGAAGCGCGAGCCGCATCCGCTGGCGGTGCAGTTGCAGCGCTTCTCGCTGCTGGCGATCGGCGGCATGCTGTTGCTGACGATCAGCGTCGCCGGCCTCGGCCCCGAGCTCGACCCGCGCGGCCAAGCGCCGACGCTGGGCTCGACGATGTGGGTCGTGTTCCTGTCGGTGATGCTGCTCATGCTGCCGTTCCTGTCGCGCACGCAGCAGCTGATGCGCGAGTTTTCGCTGGTGGCCGGTGTCAGCACCGTGGGCACCGCGCTCGACCTGCTCTTCGTCGCCGTGTTCTCGCTCGGCAGCTTCGCTTCGCTGACGCTGGCCCTGTTCATCTCGCTGGCGGTCTATGCCGCGGCGCGGCAGTGGCTGCTGACGCAGCTCATCACGCGCAAGCGCATGTCCACCGAGCGCATGTTCGAGCATGTCTATCGGATGGCGCGCGAGGTCCAGCTGCAACCGCAAAGCGCCGCCGAGCAGTTGCGCCGCCTGATGCGCGAGCTGTTCGATCCGATCGAAGCGCGCGTGACAGCGCGGCGCACGCAGCGCTCGCAGGTGCTCAGCGACGGCACGCAACTCGTTGTGCCGGTGCCCGAGCTGCGGCCTTCGGACGCCGCGGTGCCCGGCGCCATCGTGCTCGGTTTTGCCGACCGCGGCCGGCGCATGTTCACCGAGGAAGACGCGCGCCTGACCGACCGCGTGGTCGATCTGATCGCGCGCGCCGTGGCCTTCGACCAGGCCGTCGAGCATGGCCGCATGGAGGAGCGGGCGCGCATTGCGCAGGACCTGCACGACGACATCGGCGCGCGCCTGCTGACGCTGATGTACAAATCGACGACGCCGGAGATGGAAGACTACGTTCGCCACACGCTGAAGGACCTGAAGACGCTGACGCGCGGCCTGGCGGCGCCCAACCACCCGCTGACGCATGCCGTGGCCGAGTGGAAGGCCGACATCACGCAGCGCATGTCCGACGCCGGCGGCGACATCACCTGGTCCTTCAGCTGCGATCACGATTTCGACTTGAGCGTCGTCCAGTGGTCGGCCCTGACGCGCGTGCTGCGCGAGCTGGTCAGCAACGTGCTCGCCCATGCCCAGGCGACGCGGCTGCAGGTCGAAATCCAGTTCGAGCGTGGCACGCTGACACTGGCCGTCAGCGACGACGGCGTCGGCCGCCAGCCGCAGAGCTGGTCGCACGGCCTGGGCCTGGGCGGCGTGCGAAAGCGCGTCAAGCAGCTCGGCGGCGACGTGGCCTGGCGCGAGAAGGAGCCGCAAGGCATCGTCTGCCGCGTCTCCGTACCCGGCCTGGCCAGCACCGCCTGGCGACCCACTTGATGCCCGCGCGCTACTCCGTCTTGGCGGCCGGCACCGGCCCGGCGCCGA
>JANMHY010001013.1:0-1608 GCA_031375525.1 Burkholderiales bacterium | reverse complement strand
AGGCGCGCCACGCGGCGCGCGATCAGGCTCGAATCGACGATGACACCGCCGCGCACGCCGATATCAAAACCCTCGGCCACCAGATCGACCGAGCGGTTGTCGAGGCTGACTTCCACTTCGAGCAGCGGATGCTGCTCGGTGAGCTGAGCCGCCAGCGGCAGCACGAAGTGGCGGCCGAAGCCGATGCCGACCGAGATGCGCACGCGCCCGCTGACGGTACCGCCCGCGCGCGAGACGCCGGCCACCGCGTCGTCGAGGCCGCGCAGCGCGTCGCGCGCGCGCTCGGCAAACTCGCGGCCTTCGGCAGTGAGCGTCAGGCGGCGCGTCGTGCGGTTGAACAGGCGCACGCCGACCTGCTGCTCGAGCTTCATCACGTTCTTGCTCACTGCGGCAGGCGTCAGGTCCAGCCGCGCGGCGGCCGACGTGAAGCTGCCGCTGCCGGCGGACTCGACGAAGGACACCAGGCCTTGCAGGTTGCGCATGGTCTTCAACTAACAGTTGAGAATGTTATGAAATTCTATGTCTGGCAGGGCTGGTCGGCGCTACCTACAGTGAAGCCATCGACAACAGTGCATGGAGCAGCGAAATGAAGATCGGCATTCTTGGTTCAGGCGGCGTGGCCACCACGCTGGCGGCAGGTTTCCTCGGTGAAGGGCACACCGTCATGCTCGGCACGCGCGACGCGGCCAAGCTCGGCGACTGGCACGCACAGCACCGTGAGGCGGAGGTCGGCAGCGTGGCACAGGCCGCGGCGTTCGGCGAGCTGGTGGTGCTTGCCGTCAAGGGCCACGCGGCCGAGGCCGTGCTGCGCGCAGCAGCGCCGGCGCTCGCCGGCAAGGTGGTGATCGACACCACCAATCCGATGGCGGATGCGCCGCCCGAAGACGGTGTGCTGCGCTACTTCACCGGGCCGAACGAGTCGCTGCTGGAGCGCTTGCAGACGCAGCATCCGGCGCTGCGCCTGGTCAAGGCTTTCAACTCCGTCGGTGCCGGCCTAATGGTCAAGCCGGCGCTGCGGGGCGGTCGGCCGACGATGTTCATCGCCGGCAACGACGCCGACGCCAAGGCGCAGGTGACGCAACTGTTGGGCGCCTTCGGCTGGGACTGCGAAGACATGGGCCGCGCCGCGGCCGCACGCGCCATCGAGCCACTGGCGATGCTGTGGTGCATCCCCGGCTTGGCGCGCAACGACTGGGCACACGCTTTCAAGATGTTGCGGCCGGCCTGAACTCACACTCGATTGCGAACCGGTTGGCGGGCGCTGCAAAATTGAGGCATGCAGGTCAAACAACCCGTCACGCCCGAACTCCGTCAGTGGATCATCGCCCAGGCCCAGGCCGGCCATGCGCCCGAGGTGGTGCTGCAGTCGATGCGCGCCAGCGGCTGGAACGAGGACGTGGCCATCGCGGCGATGGAAGACACGCTGCAGGGCTTTCTCGCCGAGCACCAGGCGCGGCAGCAGCCCGAGCCGGTGCTGGCCCTGCCGCCGGCCGTTACTGTGCACGACGCCGATGTGGCCGAGTCGCAGGTGTGGGTCGATGGCGGCGACCGGCAGGTGCAGATCGTGATGGCGATGATGGAGCCGCGCGTCATCGTCTTCGGCGGATT
>JANMHY010001006.1:0-2416 GCA_031375525.1 Burkholderiales bacterium | reverse complement strand
GCCAAACATTTGTCGAAGCAGCGCGATTTCGACGGTACCGTTTACCTCGTCTTCCAGCCGGCCGAAGAAGGCGGCGGTGGGGCGCGCGAGATGATCAAGGACGGCCTGTTCGACAAGTTTCCGATGGAGGCGATCTTCGGCGCGCACAACTGGCCGGGCATGAAGGTTGGCCAGTTCGGCGTCAAGACCGGGCCGTGCTTCGCGTCGTCCAATGAATTCAA
Organism: Burkholderiales bacterium; assembly: GCA_031375525.1. Taxonomy (GTDB): domain Bacteria; phylum Pseudomonadota; class Gammaproteobacteria; order Burkholderiales; family Burkholderiaceae_C; genus CADEEN01. The sequence continues at coordinate 2,195 of JANMHY010001006.1, read as the reverse complement.
GATCACGATCCGCGGCAAGGGCAGCCACGCCGCGCTGCCGCACAACGGCATCGATCCGGTGCCGATCGCCTGCCAGATGGTGCAGGCATTCCAGACCATCATCACGCGCAACAAGCGGCCGATCGACGCCGGCGTGATCTCGGTGACGATGATCCACGCCGGCGAGGCCACCAACGTCGTGCCCGACAGCTGCGTGCTCGAAGGCACGGTGCGCACGTTCACGCTCGAAGTGCTCGACATGATCGAGCGCCGCATGCAGGAAGTGGCCGAGCACACCTGCGCCGCCTTCGGTGCGCAATGCGAATTCGTCTTCGAGCGCAACTATCCGCCGACGATCAACCACGACGCCGAGACCGCGTTCTTCCGCAAGATCGCCGCCGACGTTGCCGGCAAAGACAACGTGCTCGAGTTCGAACCGACGATGGGCGCGGAAGACTTCAGCTACTTCCTGCAAGCCAAGCCGGGTTGCTACTTCCTGATCGGCAACGGCGACGGCGCGCACCGCACGCTCGGCCACGGCGAGGGCCCCTGCATGCTGCACAACCCGAGCTACGACTTCAACGACGACCTGATCCCGCTCGGCGCGACGATGTGGGTGCGGCTCGCGCAGGCGTGGCTGAGCCAGCCGCGTTCGGCAAGCTGACGCTCGACCTGCGCTGCATTCTCGAAGTGCAGCGCCTGCCAGCCATAGCGGCGCGCGGCCTCGACGTGGCCGATGCTGTCGTCGATGAACACCGCTTCAGAAGGCTCCACGGCGAGCTGCTCGAGCACGTGATCGAAGAACGCGCGGTCGGGTTTGACGAGACCGAGGCGGCCCGACCACGCGCGGTGATCGAACCAGCCGAAGCACTCGTGCGCAGCTTCGAGATGGTCGGCATACGGCCGCGGCATGTTCGACAGCAATCCGAGCGGGTGCCCCGCCGCGCGCACGCGAGCGAGTAGCGCCACGCTGTTGGGCATCGGCTCCAGGTGCGCGCCGATGGCACCGATCAGCGATTCGATCGCCGCGCGCGGGTAACCGGTGCGCTGCGCGATCCGCTCGGCCAACTCGTCGGGCTCGACCGTGCCGCGGTCGAACGCCAGCCAGTCCGCGCCCGGCGCCCACGACTGGAAGACCTGCGCATACGCTTCGTCGGCCGCCACCATGGGCAGGTGCTCGCGCATCAGTTGCAGCGGCTGCCAGCGCACGATGACGCCGCCGACGTCGAACACCACCGCCCTTCGGGTCACGACGTCAGACGCTTCAGCAACGCTGCGGTCGAACCGTCGAGGCCTTGCACATCACGCGATGCGAAGCGCGGCAGCAATTGGTTGGCCAGCGCTTTGCCCAACTCGACGCCCCATTGATCGAAGCTGTTGATGCCCCACAGCGCACCGCTGGTGAAGACGCGGTGTTCGTAGAGCGCCGTCAGCGCACCGAGCGAGCGCGGCGTCAGCGCGTCGAGCACGAAGGTCGTGCTCGGCCGGTTGCCGGGGAAGCTGCGGTGCTGCGCTAGTTGCGCCCGGTCGATGGTGGCCGACGCGGTCGGCGCCGATTCGGTCATCGCTTCATCGGCGCGCTTGCCGAGCATCAGCGCCTGGCTCTGCGCGAGGCAGTTGGCGAGCAGCTTGGTGTGCTGATCGGCCAGGCCGTGGCTCGGCGTGCGCACGGCGATGAACTCCACCGGCACCACGTCCGTGCCCTGGTGCAGCATCTGAAAGTACGCATGCTGGCCGTTGGTGCCGGGCTCTCCCCAGACCACCGGGCTGGTCGCAAACGGTACGAGCTCGCCGGCCATGTCGACGCGCTTGCCGTTGCTCTCCATCTCCAACTGCTGCAGGTACGCCGGAAAACGCGCCAGGCCCTGGTGATACGGCGCGATGCTGCGGCTGGTGAAGCCGTGGAAGTTGCGGTACCAGACGTCGAGCAGGCCTAGCTGCAGCGGCAGGTTGCAGGTCAGCGGCGCTTCGGCGAAGTGGCGGTCCATCGCATGCGCGCCTTCGAGCAGCGAGCGGAATGGCGCGGCGCCGATGGCAATGGCGATCGGCAGCCCGATGGCGCTCCACAGCGAGTAGCGGCCGCCGACCCAATCCCAGAAGCCGAAGGTGGTGTCGATGCCGAACTGCGCCGCGGCCTTGACGTTGGTCGTCGTAGCGACGAAGTGCTTCGCAATGTCGGCCTCGGCCATGCCTTGCGCCAGGAACCACTGTCGCGC
>JANMHY010001003.1:0-2438 GCA_031375525.1 Burkholderiales bacterium | reverse complement strand
GTCCGCAATGCAGGCCCATGCTTTCGGCCAGTGTCGTGTTGGGGCGAATGCCGACGGCCATCACCAGCAGGTCCGCCGGCAGCTCGCGGCCATCCTTGAAGCGGATCGCCATTACGCGACCATCTTTGTCCGAGATCAGCGCTTCGGTGTGGGCGCCGATCTCGAAGCGGATGCCACGCGCTTCGAGCGATTTCTGCAGCAGCTTGCCCGCCGTGTCGTCGAGCTGGCGCTCCATCAGCCACGGCATCACGTGCACGACGGTCACCTCCATGCCGCGCAACATCAGGCCGTTGGCGGCTTCGAGGCCCAAGAGGCCGCCGCCGATGACAACCGCCTTCTTGTACGACTTCGCCGACTCGATCATCGCTTCGGTGTCGGCGATATCGCGGTAGCTGATGACACCCTTCAGGTCCTTGCCCGGCACCGGCAGGATGAAGGGGTTGGAACCGGTGGACAGCAGCAGGCGGTCGTACTCGGCCTCGGTGCCGTCTTCGGCGATGACGATGCGCTTGACGCGATCGACCTTGACCACCTTCTTGCCCTTGTGCAGCGTGATCTGGTTCTCGTCGTACCAGGACAGCGGATTCAAGATGATCTCGTCGATCGTCTGCTCGCCGGCGAGCACGGGCGAGAGCAGGATGCGGTTGTAGTTCGGGTGCGGCTCGGCGCCGAACACCGTGATGTCGTAGAGCTCGGGTGCGATCTTGATCAGCTCTTCGAGTGTGCGCACGCCGGCCATGCCGTTGCCGACCATCACCAGCTTCATCTTTTTCATCGTCGTGCCCTCTTCAGAAGTACCAGGCCACCACGGCCGTGACGCGGCCCTGGCGCAGCACCGGCAGTGCGGCCACCGCGGTCCAGCCGGTCGTGCCCACGGGGCCCGGCTCGTCCTGCGCGCGCTCGGAAACCATCGGCACCGCCGTCGCGAAGGCGCGGCCGACGACGCCCTGGCCCGGCGCGATCGACACCTCGGTCGACGCCGGCAGCAGGCCCTGCGTCTCGCAGAAGCCCTCGGCGCGGCAGAGCGCGCCATCGCTGCCCGCCGGCGACCACACTTCGAGCCGCCGCACCAGCGGCATTGCCAACGCCGACAGAAACGCCAGCACGTAGGTGTCGTCGCCGAGGTTGGCGACGGGGAAGGCGAAGCCACGGTTGATGCCGACCTTGATCGCGCTGTCGGCGCGCAGGAACCGACCGCTCTTGCCCAGGTCCGGCAGGAACACCGGCGCGCCGGCCTCCCACGCCATGCCCGGCAGGCCGATGCCCTTGTGGAAGCTGGTGCGGCGCGACATGAACTCGAAGGCGTCGGCGGTGCTGCCGTAGTAGCCGTCGTCGAGCGTCATCTCGCGCGACTCCTCGGGGTCGTTGCGCCAGAGTTCGATCGCGCCGGCGTGTTCGTTGTCGTCGCCGCAGAACATCACGAACACGGCCTTGAGAACATCGCCGGCGAAGACCGGCAGCGCGATGCCGCAGGTCAGGCCTTCCGCGCGCGCCTGCTCGGTGCGGCGGAACACCGACGGGTCGAGTTCGGTCAGCACGATCGGACGGCCTTCGTCCCAGGCGCGGCCGGGCAGGCCCTCGCCGCGGCCGAAGCACATCGAGCGGCTGGCCATGCCGAAGCGCGCAGCGCTGCCGTACAGGCCGCCGCCGAACTCGAGCAGCGACGCTTCAGCGTCCGGCACCCAGACCTCGACGACGCGGATGAAGGTTTTCATGCCGCCTTCTCCACATGCTGGTGCCGCGTGTAGAGGAAGTCGATGACCTCCTTGCGGAACTGCACGTAGTGGCGGTCCTCGACCAGCTCGACGCGGTTGCGCGGCCGCGGCAGATCGACGCGCAGCACCTCGCCGATGGTGGCGGCCGGGCCGTTGGTCATCATCACGATGCGGTCCGACAGCAGCACCGCCTCATCGACGTCGTGCGTGACCATCATCACCGTCGCGCCGGTGGTGACGACGATCTTCATCAGCTCGTCCTGCAGTCGCGCCCGCGTCAGCGCGTCCAGTGCGCCGAAGGGCTCGTCCATCAGCAGCATCTTCGGCTCCATCGCCAATGCGCGCGCGATGCCCACGCGCTGCTTCATGCCGCCGGAGATCTCGTGCGGGCGCTTGGCAACGGCGTGGCTCATGCCGACGAGATCCAACGCCGCCATCGAGCGCTGGCGCAACTGATCTTTGGACTCGGTGGCGCCGAAGACGCGCTCGACCGCGAGGTGCACGTTGTCCAGGCATGACAGCCACGGCAACAGCGAGTGGTTCTGGAAGACGACGCCGCGGTCCGGGCCCGGGCCCTTCAGCTCACGGTCGTCGAGCAGCAGGTGGCCGCCGGTGGGCGTGGTCAACCCGGCGACGAGGTTCAGCAGCGTGCTCTTGCCGCAGCCCGAGTGGCCGATCAGCGCGACGAACTCGCCGCGCTTGACGTCGAGGTTGATGTCGCGC
>JANMHY010000996.1:0-5918 GCA_031375525.1 Burkholderiales bacterium | reverse complement strand
CAAGGACATGCATGGCGGCGGCCCGGCCACCTTCACCGTGATGCTGGCCTGCCTCGGCGGCGGTGCCGTGTTTGCGGCGCTGTACTTTCCACGCTGGCGCGCGCGCTGGAGCCGCGACCAGTTCGTGACGGCGGGCCCGCTGCTGCACGCTGCGCTGTCGGTGCTGATCGTTTACGTGCACACGCTGTGGATCGCGCTGCCGGCGATGGTGCTGGTCGGCATGGCGTGGATCTCGGTGGCCAACTCGCTGACCGTCTCGGCGCAGGCGGCCTTGCCCGATTGGGTGCGGGCGCGCGGCATGTCGATCTACCAGATGGCGCTGATGGCCGGCGCCTCCGCGGGCTCGCTGCTCTGGGGCCAGGTGGCGAGCTGGGTCAACGTGCCGGCGTCGGTGGCGGCGGCAGCGGCGGTCGGTGTGCTGATGCTGTTCGTGTTGCGCCAGCGCTCGCTCGAGTCGCACGCCGACCCGGACTTCTCGCCGGCGCCGATCGTCAACCAGCCCGAGCCGGCGATCGACGTCGCCAACGATGACGGCCCGGTGATGGTGACGGTGGAGTACCTGATCGACCCGGCGCGCGCCGCCGCCTTCACCGAAGTGATGCAGCGCACGCGCCGCGCCCGGCTGCGCCAGGGCGCGCTGTCGTGGGGGCTGTTCCGCGACGCCGCGCAGCCGGGACGCTTTATCGAGTACTTCGTCGATGAAAACTTCATCGAGCACCAGCGCCGGCTCGAACGCTTCTCGGCCTTCGACGCCGGCCTGCGCGAACAGCGCATGGCCTTTCACTTGGGCGAGGTGCCGCTGAAGGTCAAGCGCTACATCGCGCAATCGCTCGATGACGTGGCGGACCTGCCGCGTTAATCGTCGACCACGATCCAGGCCTTCATGCCGTCCAGGAAGTGCGGCCGCACGTTGCAGATGACGAGATACGTGCCGCGCTCGGCGAACGACACCGGCTCGACGCGGTTGCTTGCGTTCGACGGGTCGGTCGTTGCCGCTGTCCCCGGCGGCGGGCCGCCGGCGGGCGCGATGCCCCGGTAGTAGAGGCGGTCGAGGTCGTTGATGAACAGCGGCGGCGGCGTGCCGGTGGGCAGCATCACCTGCTCGGGCGTCTTGCCGGGCAGGTACACGAAGATGTGGTGAAAGCCAGCGACGGCAAAGTTGACCACGCCACCGACCTTGACCTTGATCACGGCCGGCAGCACATGGTGATTGGCCGCGTTGCCGGGCTGCGCCGTGTTCAGGCCCGCGCCGAACGACACGGTGACACTGCTGCGCTTGTTGCGGTCGTTGTCGTGCCGGTCGTGGTCGTCATCGGCGTGGACCACCGGCGACACCAGCACGGCCGCGATCGTTGCCAGAACGGCTCTTCGCATATCGGCTCCTTGTGCGCACCCTGCGCTGCGTCAAACATAGGCGCTGACGGCGCAACTGCCACCCCTAGCCGCGACGCAAGCAACCCGCCGCGCGCACCGTACCGACAGAGTGCGAGATGATGCCGACCATGAGTTCCACCATCGATCGCCGCACCGTGCTCGCTGCTTTGCCCCTGCTGTCGTGGGCGAGCGCATCTCGCGCACAGGCTTGGCCGTCCAGACCGATCCGCCTCGTCGTGCCGTTTCCCGCCGGCGGCGCCACCGACCTGCTGGCGCGCGCCATCGCGCAAGGCCTGGGCAACGCGCTCGGCCAACCGCTGCTGGTGGACAACCGCGCCGGCGCCGGCGGCACGCTCGGCTCGGCGGAAGTGGCCAAGGCCGCAGCCGACGGCCACACGCTGCTCGTCGCCACCAGCAGCACGCATGGGATCGCGCCGCACCTCAATCCGAACCTGGCCTACAACGCCGAAGCCGACTTCACGCCGATCGCGCAGGTGGCCACGGCGACCAACGTGCTGCTCGTGCCCAAGGACTTGCCGGTGGCGAACGTCAAGGAGTTCATCGCCTACGTCAAGGCGCGGCCGGGCCAGTTGAACTATGCGACCAGCGGCAACGGCACCATCGTGCACCTCACGACCGAGGCCTTCAAGGCGCAGGCCGGCGTGTTCGTCGTCCACATTCCGTACCGCGGCACGGCGCTGGCGATTCCGGATCTCGTCAGCGGCAAGGTTCACCTGCTGTTCGACAGCGTGGTCAGCGGCCTGCCGCATGTGAAGGACGGCAAGTTGAAGGCGCTGGCCGTCACCTCGGCCAAGCGCTCGCTGCTCGTGCCCGAGTTGCCGACGCTGGCCGAGTCGGGCTTGCCGGGGTTCGAGTCGACGACGTGGTTCGGCGTCTATGGGCCCAAGGGCCTGCCCGCCGAAATCACCAACCGCATCGCCGCCGAGCTGCAACGTGCGCTGGCCAAGGCCGAGGTGGCGGAGCGCTTTGCCAAGCTCGGCGCCGAGCCGGTGACCGACGCCGGGCCGGCGAAGTTTGCGGCGATGGTCAGGGGCGACAGCGCGCGTTGGGCGGCGCTGATTCGCGAGCGCAAGATTTCAGCGGAGTGATGGCTATGAGTGGATTTGATTTCTCGGCGTCTTATCCGAGCGTGCGGCTGCCGGTGTTCGCGCGCAACGTCGTCTCGACGTCGCACCCGTTGGCCGCGCAGGCCGGCTTGCGCATGCTGCAGCAGGGCGGCAATGCGGTCGATGCAGCGGTGGCCACGGCGGCGTGCATGACGATCCTCGAGCCGTGCAGCAACGGCCTCGGCTCCGATGCGTTCTGTATCCTGTGGGACGGCCAGCAACTGCATGGGCTCAATGCGTCAGGCCCGGCGCCCTCGGCATGGACGCGCGAGCGCTTCGGCGACCTTCCGGCGATGCCGCTGCGCGGCTGGGACAGCGTCACCGTGCCCGGTGCAGTGTCGGCCTGGGCGGCGTTGTCCAAGCGCTTCGGCAAGCTGCCTTTCGAACAACTGCTGGCGCCGGCGGCCGAGATCGCCGAGCGCGGCTATGCGGTGCCGATCGTCGTGCAGCAGAAATGGACGCTCGCATCGAACGTTGCCGATCTGGTGTCGCAGCCCGGCTTCGCGCAGACGTTCTTGCCGCACGGCCGCGCGCCGCACGTCGGCGAGCGCTTTGCGATGCCGCATGCGGCCAAGGCGCTGAAGCTGATCGGCGCGACGCGCGGCGAGGCCTTCTACCGCGGTGAGATCGCGGGCGCACTTGCAGCGCATGCACGTGCGCATGGCGGCGCGATGACGCAAGCCGACCTCGCCGACTACCAGCCCGAATGGGTCGAGCCCTTGGCGCAGAATTTTCGCGGCCACACGTTGCACGAGATTCCGCCGAACGGGCAGGGCATCGCGGCGCAAATGGCGCTGGGCATGCTCGAGCATTTCGATCTGCCGTCGATGCCGATCGACAGCGCGGCCTGCCAGCACTTGCAGATCGAAGCGATGAAGCTCGCCTTTGCCGACGTCTATCGTTTCGTTGCCGACCCGCGGCACATGGAAGGGCCGGTGTCGCGCCTGCTCGATGCGAGCTACCTGGCGTCGCGCGCCAAGCTCATCGACCCCAAGCGCGCGCAGCACTTCGGCCCCGGCTACGGCGTCAAGGGCGGCACGATCTACCTCACCGCCGCCGACGAGAGCGGCATGATGGTCAGCTACATCCAGAGCAATTACATGGGCTTCGGCTCGGGTGTCGTCGAGCCGACGTTCGGCATCAGTTTGCAGAACCGCGGCGCGGGGTTCTCGCTCGATGGCAAGCATCCGAACGCCGTCGCGCCGGGCAAGCGGCCGTTCCACACCATCATCCCAGGCTTCCTGAGTAAGCCGACAGGCCCGTCTTCACCTTCCCCCTGGAAGGGGGAAGGCCGGGATGGGGGTCAAGCGCAGGCGAACAGTCGCATCGAACCCGTGATGAGCTTCGGCATCATGGGCGGCAACATGCAGCCGCAGGCGCATGTGCAGACCTTGGTGCGCATGCTCTGCCACGGCCAGAACCCGCAGGCGGCGTGCGATGCGCCGCGCTGGCGCTTCAACGAGGGACTCGATGTCAACGTCGAGCGCCACATGGCCGCGTCCACGGTCGATGGCTTGCGCGCGCTCGGCCACCACCTGGTCGGCATCGACGACAGCTACATGGATTTCGGCGCCGGGCAATTCATCTGGCGCTTGGGCGAGCCGGCTGTCGAAGGCTTCGTTGCGGCGAGCGATTCGCGGCGCGACGGTCAAGCGGCCGGTTATTGAAGCCCTGGACGCAGCGCGCGATGGGAGATGATCGCGGCTTGTCTGCTCGGAGCAACCTGATGAACAAGCTGTTGTTTTTATTTTTGGCAGGCCTGATGGCCTGCGCGCCCGCGCTCGCCGTCGACACGACCGACACCACGCCCGCACCGGCGTCCGCAGCGCCGGACAAACTCGCCACCGCGCGCGCTCACATCAAGGCCGCGCGCTGGGCCGATGCAGTGACGGAGTTGAAGAAGGTCAACGACACGCGCAGCGGCGACTGGAACAACCTGATGGGCTTTGCGCACCGCAAGCTCGCGCCACCCGACCTCGGCGCTGCCGAGCGCTACTACGACGCTGCGCTCAAGCTCTCACCCGCGCACCGCGGCGCGCTGGAGTACTCCGGCGAGCTTTACCTGATGAAGGGCGAACTGCCGCGCGCCGAGCAGCGGCTGGCCGAACTCGTGCGCGTCTGCGCCGGGCCGTGCGAAGAACAGGCGGACCTGAAGCGCTCGATCGATCGCTACAAGGCAGCGGGCAACAAGTTCGTCGCCGAGGCGCGTTGAGCACGGCGGCTGCGGCCAGGCCGCTGTGGCCCGGCGTTGCGCTGGCAACGGCCGGTGCTATCGCGTTCTCGGGCAAGGCGATCCTGGCCAAGCTGATGTACCGCCACGGCGTCGATGCCGTGCAGGTGCTGTTCTGGCGCATGCTGCTGGCGCTGCCGTTGTTCCTGGCGCTGGCCTGGTGGGCCGGCCGCGGCAAGCCGGCATTCACGCGGCGCGACTGGTTCAACGTCGTCGGCCTCGGCTTCTGCGGCTACTACCTGGCCAGCATGCTCGACTTTCTCGGCCTGCAGTTCATCACGGCGAGTCTGGAGCGGCTGATCCTGTACCTGAACCCGACGCTCGTGCTGCTGATGTCGGTGCTGTGGCTGCGCGTGCGTGTGTCGCTGCGGCAGATGATCGCCATTGCGCTCAGCTACGCCGGCGTGCTGATCGTCTTCAGCCACGAGCTGAAGTTCGAAGGCACGAATGTCGCGCTCGGCGCTGCGCTGGTGTTCGGCAGTGCGCTGTCGTATGCGGTGTACCTCGTTGCCAGCGGCGAGGTCGTCAAGCGCATCGGCGCGCTGCGCCTGACCGGCGCGGCGACGAGCGTGGCCTGTGTGTTCGCCATCGCGCAACTCTTCGTTCTGCGCGCGCCTGCCGCAGCGCTGGTACCCGAGCCCGTCATCTGGCTGTCGCTGCTCAACGCCGTGCTGACGACGTTTGCGCCGGTCGTCATGGTGATGATGGCCATCGAGCGCATCGGCGCGCCGCTGGCGGCGCAATGCGGCATGGTCGGGCCGATGAGCACGATCCTGCTCGGTGTGGTGGTGCTCGGCGAGCCGTTCACCGGCTGGGTGATCGCGGGCACGGTGTTGGTTCTGTCGGGTGTGTGGCTTCTTGCAAAGTGGAGAACGTGAATGGACTTGGGCATCGCAGGCAAATGGGCGCTCGTCTGTGCGGCGAGCAAGGGCTTGGGCAAGGGCTGCGCGCAGGCGCTGGTGCGTGAGGGCGTCAACGTCGTCATCACCGCGCGCGGCGCCGAGGCGCTCGACGCCACGGCGCGTGAGCTGCGCGCGTTGAACGCCGCCGTGACCGTGCACGCGGTGGCCGGCGACATCGCCACGCCCGAAGGCCGCGCGGCGGCGCTGGCGGCGTGCCCGCAGGTGGACATCCTCGTCAACAACGCGGGGGGTCCGCCGCCCGGCGACTTCCGCGACGGGGACCGC
>JANMHY010000985.1:0-1784 GCA_031375525.1 Burkholderiales bacterium | reverse complement strand
GATTCGGTGGCGTACCTGTACAAGAACCAGGACGCGCTCGGCGACAAGCGCGGGCCCTAGCTGTTCCAACAGCCGCCGTTTCTGAAGAAGGACGCGGCACGTTTGCAGGACTTTCTACAGCTGCTGCCCGAAGGCCACCGCGCGGCCTTCGAGTTCCGCCACGACAGCTGGTTCGACGACGACATCTACGCGCTGCTGAAGAGCGCCGGCGCATCGTTGTGCGTGTCCGAGCGCGAAGACAGCACGCCGCCACCGTTGGTGGAGACAGCGCCCTGGGGCTACGTGCGGCTGCGCCTGGAGAGCTACAGCGACGCCGATCTGGCGGCGTGGGCCGAGCGCCTGGCGGCCACGCAGTGGCAGGAGGTGCACGCGTATTTCATGCACGAGCCGACGGCGCCCGGCTACGCGGCGGCGCTGCTGAAACTCCAAGCGTCTTGAGTCCGACCGTCAGCGTCTGCTTGCAGCGCCAGTAGTCCGCCCACGGATCGACAGTCTGAAACGACAGGTGCTCGCGCGCCGTGCGCACGCTCCACTGGTCGCTGCGCTTGAGCGTGGCCAGGTCGTCCCAGGCGATCGGCATCGACACACCCAGGCCGGGCCGCGAACGCGCCGAGTACGCGGCGGCTGTGGTGGCGCCATGGTTGTTGCGCAGGTAGTCCACGAAGAGCTTGCCGACGCGGTTGGCCGCGCCCATCTTGGCTGTGAAGCGCTGCGGGATGATCCGCGCCAGGTGCTGCACCACGGCCTGCGCAAATGCCTTCACGGTGTCCCAGTCGTCGCGCGGCACGAGCGGCACGACGACGTGCAGGCCCTTGCCGCCGCTGGTCTTGAGCCAGCTTTGCAGCCCCAACTCCTGCAGCAGCCCGTGCACCAGCGTCGCGGCCTCTTGCACCCGCTCCCAGCGTTCGCCCTCGCCGGGGTCGAGGTCGAAGATCACGCGGTCGGGTTGGTCGATCTTTCGAGTCGTCGCGTTCCAGGTGTGGAACTCGATGACGTTCATCTGCGCCGCGGCGATCAGCGCCTTCTTCGACGCCACCTCGAGCAGCGGCGCGTGGCCGGGCCACAGTGCAGCGTCGAGCTCCTCGATGCCGGTGATCTGCAGCGACTCGATGTGCTTCTGGAAGAACAGCTCGCCGCCGACACCGCTGGGCCCGCGCACCAGCGAGCACGGCCGGCCCTTCAGGTGCGGCAGCATCCAGTCGGCGACAGACTCGTAGTAGCGCACGAGTTCGAGCTTGGTGATGCCGGTGCTGGCGTCGATCACGCGCTCGGGGTGCGAGACCTTGATGCCGCCGACGATGCTGCTGCCGCCCTGCACCAACGCCGGCCCCGCCGGCATCACGGCGCTTTCGCGCTTCACCGTCTTCGCATCCTTATCGATGCGCAGGCCGAGATATTTGGCGTGCCGCACTTGGCTATCGGGCGTCCAGTCGGAGAACTCGACCTCGGCCACCAGCGTCGGCTTCACGAAGTGCTGCGCGGCCGGGTCGCGTACGGCCCAACGGTGCTGGTGCAGCGGTTTACTACCGAACGGCGACGCGGCGACCTCGATCTTCTTCAATCGTTTCTTCAGTTCGGCGGCGGTCTTTGCGTTCCAGCCGGTGCCGACGTTGCCGACATAGAAGAGCTGCCCGCCGTCGTCGTGCACACCCAGCAGCAGGCTGCCGATCTCGGCTTCGCCGCTCGAGCGGTCGCTGTAGCCGGCGACGACGAACTCCTGGCGCAGCTTGTTCTTCAGCTTCAGCCAGGTCTCGGTGCGGCGCGACTCGTAGGGTGCGTCCTTG
>JANMHY010000983.1:0-3458 GCA_031375525.1 Burkholderiales bacterium | reverse complement strand
GTAGGCGCGGCCGAAGCGGTACATCAGCTCCTCGGCCAGCGGCAGCGGCAACTCGTCGCCGGCGACCTCGACGTTGAGCAGCACGATGTCGACGCCGTAGAAGAAATAGAGATCGACGTGCACCACCTCCAGCGTCACCGGTGCATCGCCATCGCGTGGCTGCACGCGCACCGCGGCGATGTCGTGGCGGCGGAAGACGCGCATCGGCGAGCGCTCGCTGTGCTCGTCGTCGGCGCGCCCGGTGCGCCCTTCGCCATAGAGGAAGCGCTGCACGTAGGGCAGGAAGGCGACGAACTCGTTGTAGTGGCGCTCGTGGAACTGCGCCGCGTCGCCGGTGAACTCGTCGTGCTGCTCACGCCACGGCGAGGTATCGCCCATGGCCCGCAGCAGCCGCCACGGCGCGCGCCGCTGCTCCGAGTCGTCGCCCGCCGTCGAGATCAGCCGCAGCGGCCAGAGCAGGATCTGGCGCAGATGGCGCACCGTGGTCGGCGCGACGTTGTCGACCGGGGCGGCTGGCTCGCGAGTGGCTTGCAGCATGGACTGGAGTGTAGTTTTGGCCGCCCGACTTGTGGGCCGCCGCCGCCACCTCCCGGGAAAACCAGCAAACCGAAGGCGCCGGCATCGGCCACACTGCAAGCCCAATTGGTCAGGCCACTTGGCCACAGCTTCGCTCACTGTCTCATGCCGCTGCAAGTCGTCGAGTCCAAACGCCTGTACCGCCAGATCGCGGAGCAGCTGCGTGGACTCATTGCCGCCGGCGAATACCCGCTCGGCTCGCGGCTGCCGCCCGAGCGTGACCTGGCAGTGCAGCTCGGTGTCTCGCGGCCGTCGGTGCGCGAGGCCCTGATCGCGCTCGAAGTCGAGGGCCTGGTCGAGGTCCGCATGGGCTCCGGCATCTACGTCAAGGCGCTCGACGCCACGCGCGGCGCGGTCGAGGTTGCTCTCGGCCCGTTCGACATCATCCGCGCCCGCGCCTTGATCGAGGCCGAACTCGCCGCCATCGCCGCGCGCGCCTGCACGCCGGGGCTGCTGAAGAAATTGCGGGCCGCTGTGAAGGCGATGGAAGAGGACATCGCGCGCGGTGTCATGCCGATCCGCGGCGACCGCGAATTTCATCTCGCCCTGGCCGAGGCCAGCGAAAACGCCGCGCTGGTGCGCGTGGTGACCGAGCTCTTCGACGAGCGCAACAACCCGCTGTTCGAGCAGCTCGGCCGGCATTTCGAGAACGCCAAGAGCTGGCGCTGCGCCGTGGCCGAGCACCGCGCCGTGATGCGCGCCGTGGCCGCCGGTGAAGTGGCTGCTGCGCGGCGTGCAATGCAGGCCCATTTGCAGAACTCGCACGACCGCTTTGCGGCGGCGCTCGAAGAGCCGCCGCCTGCCAGACGCGCCGCTTGAGCGCTGCCTGATCCCTTAATCCACCCCGACGACAGGAGACGACCGATGAAACGCACGCTACTCAAGACCCTGCTGGCCGCTGCCGTTCTGGCCATCGCCGGTTCGGCCCTCGCGCAGACCAAGCTCAAGTGGGCGCACGTCTACGAGACCAGCGAGCCGTACCACACCGAGAGCGTGTGGGCGGCCGAAGAAATCAAGAAGCGCACCAATGGCAAGTTCGAGATCCAGGTCTTCCCGGCGTCATCGCTCGGCAAGGAGACCGACATCAACCAGGGCATGCAGCTCGGCACGGTCGACATGATCATCAGCGGCCCGAGCTTCGCCGCGCGCAGCTACCCGCGCCTGGGCATCGCCTACTACCCGTTCATCTTCCGTGATGGCGAGCACCTGCTGGCCTACAGCAAGAGCGACGTCTTCAAGGAAATGATCGACGGCTTCCGCGAGAAGACCGGCATCCAGATCCTGGCCTACACCTACTATGGCGCGCGCCAGACCACCAGCAAGGCGGCCTTCACCGATTGCGCCGGCATGAAGGGCCTGAAGATCCGCGTGCCCGACGTGCCGAGCTACCGCGCCACGCCCGAGGCCTGCGGCGCCAACCCGACGCCGATCGCCTTCGCCGAGGTTTATCTGGCGCTGCAAAACGGCACCGTCGATGCGCAGGAGAACCCGCTCACGACCATCGAGGCCAAGAAGTTCTACGAGGTTCAGAAGCACATCATGATGACGAGCCACATCGTCGATGGCCTGACCACGCAGGTGGCGCCGCACGTGTGGAGCAAGCTGACCGACGCCGAGAAGAAGATTTTTTCCGACGTGGCGCTCGAGGCTGCCGCCCGGGCTTCGGCGCAGATCAAGAAGCGCGAAGGCGAGCTGGTGGAGGAGTTCAAGAAGAAGGGCATCACGATCAATGCCGTGAACCGCCAGAGCTTTGTCGATGCAGTGCTGAAGACCAAGACCGTCGAGAGCATGGGGTTCGACAAGAAGGACTACGACCGGATTGTTGCCATCAAGTAACCCACGCCGTTCGCACTGAGCTTGTCGAAGGGCTCGCGAGGCTTCGACAGGCTCAGCCCGAACGGGACGCCCCCCGCCGTTCGCCCTTTCCTCCGATCATCCTGAGGTATCGAAGGAAGGGCTTGCGGGGTGTCCTCCGATACCTCAGGACGAACGGAAATACATGGACATCGATGCCGGCCCGAAGGTGATGGGCGATGACGGCGAGTTCCACGCCACTGACGAGGCGGTGGACTTGTCGGGCACGCCGTTTGAGGCCTGGGCGGCGCTGCTGCTGTTCTGGGCCCTGGGCGGCGTCGTCTTCACGCAGTTCTTCACCCGCTACGCGCTCAACAACTCGGCCGCCTGGACCGAGGAGATCGCGCGCTACCTGCTGATCGGCGTGGTCTTTGTCGGCGCGTCGATCGGCGTGGCCAAGAACAACCACATCCAGGTCGATCTGCTTTACCGCTACCTGCCGGCGCCCGTGTGCCGCGCGCTGGCCATCGCGGTCGATGTGGTGCGCGTCGCCTTCCTGGCGGCGATGACGTTCTTCACGGCGCAGATGATGCAGAAGATGGGCAACTACCAGATGACCATCGTCGATCTGCCGATGAACATTGTGTACAGCGTGGTGTTGTTCGGCTTTGCGGCGATGACGCTGCGCTCGGTGTGGGTGGCCAAGGTGCATTGGCAGCGCGGCTACACGGTGCTCGAACGGCCCGACTCGCACATGGGTGACCGTTGATGCTCAAGATCATCTTCCTGTTCCTGATGAGCAGCGGTCTGCCGGTGGCCATTGCGATGGCCGGCTCGTCGTTGATCTACATCCTGGCGAGCGGCAACCAGCCGGGCCTCACGGTGATCCACCGCATGATCGGTGGCATCGACAGCTTCCCACTGTTGGCGGTGCCGTTTTTCATCCTCGCCGGCAACCTGATGAACAACGCCGGCATCACCAACCGCATCTACAACTTCGCGTTGGCGCTAGTGGGTTGGTTGAAGGGCGGCCTCGGCCACGTCAACGTCGTCGGCTCGGTGATCTTCGCCGGCATGAGCGGCACCGC
>JANMHY010000977.1:0-1882 GCA_031375525.1 Burkholderiales bacterium | reverse complement strand
GGCAGCCACGAGCGAATGCGTCGTGCCGAGGTCGATGCCGACCACGATGCGCCGCTGGTGCGGATCGGGCGACTGGCCGGGTTCGGAGATTTGCAGCAGGGCCATCAGCTTGCAGTCGCCTCCAGGCGCGCGGTCACATCGCGGCGAAACTTCTGGATGAACATCAGCGCGCGCACGCGCTCCGCCGCTGCGGCCGGGGTTTGTTCATCATCGAGCAGGCGCGCGACCTGGTGCAGCAGTTCGTGTTCGCTGCGGCGCACTTCGGCGTCGAGTGCCGCCAAGGCGCTCGCATCGCCATGCGCGTCGTCGAGTGCTTCGCGCCAGCCCATCTGCTGCATCAGAAATGCAGCCGGCATCGCCGTGTTGCGCTCGGCGTCGATCGGCGCACCGCGCAGCTCGCACAGGTACGCCGCGCGCAACAAAGGCTCGCGCAAACGCCGGTAGGCCTCGTTGATGCGCACCGACCATTGCATCGCCAGGCGCTGCGCCGCGGCGCCGTCGGCAGCGAATTTGTCGGGGTGCGCCGAGCCTTGCAGCTTGCGCCAGCGGGTGTCGAGATCGGCACGGTCGAGTGCGAACTGCTCGGGCAGGCCGAACAGAACGAAGTCGTTGTCTTGCAAGTTCATGCGAGCGCTTTCGACATGAACAGCGACAGGCCGTTGTCTGCGTAGCCGCCATAGGCGCCGCGCTGTTTGTAGCCGCAGCGCTCGTACAGCTTGACTGCTTCGCGCTGCTCACTGCCGGTCTCGAGCAGCGCGAGCGCAACACCCTGCTCTCGCAAAGTTGCTTCGAGCGTTTGCAGCAAGCGCTCGCCAATACGCTGTCCGCGCACTGCCGGATCGACATACATGCGCTTGACTTCACCGTAAGGCTGATCCGCGGTGTCCGGCTCACCGGGCATGCGGCGCACTGCTCCGGTGCCGACGATCGTCTGGCCTTGCCGAGCGACAAAGAAGCTGACCTCCGGGGCGAGCAACTCGCCGACCGAAAGGATGTGGTTCGCTACGGGTTCGTACAGCTCGCCCAGATAACGATCGAGTGCACCCAACAACGCGACGACCTGGGGATGATCGGCGCGTTCGCTTTGGATCTCGATCGTCGAGTTCACACCCGGAACGACTCGCCGCAGCCGCAGCGGTCCTTCTCGCGCGGGTTGTGGAACTTGAAGCCCTCGTTCAGGCCTTCACGAACGAAGTCGAGTTCGGTGCCGTCGATGTAGGGCAGGCTTTTCGGATCGACCAGCACCTTGACGCCGTGGCCTTCGAAGACGATGTCTTCCGGCGCCACGTCATCCGCGTACTCGAGCTTGTAGGCCAGCCCCGAGCAGCCCGTGGTCTTCACGCCCAGGCGCACGCCGACGCCCTTGCCGCGGCGCGACAAGTAGCGTGTGACGTGGCGCGCGGCCGCCTCAGTGAGCGTGACTGGCATTCGCGGCGCTTCCGTGTTTGGCCTTGTAGTCTTCGACGGCCGCCTTGATCGCGTCTTCGGCCAGGATCGAGCAGTGGATCTTCACCGGCGGCAGCGCCAGCTCTTGCGCGATGCGGGTGTTCTTGATCGTCAGCGCCTCGTCGAGCGATTTGCCCTTGACCCATTCGGTGACCAGCGAACTCGACGCGATCGCCGAGCCGCAGCCGTAGGTCTTGAACTTGGCGTCCTCGATCAGCCCGGTGGCCGGGTTGACCTTGATCTGCAACTTCATCACGTCGCCGCAGGCCGGCGCACCGACCATGCCAGTGCCCACCGTGTCGTCGCCCTTGTCGAACGAGCCGACGTTGCGCGGGTTTTCGTAATGGTCGATGACTTTTTCGCTGTAGGCCATGTCAGAACTCCATCAAATCAATGAGCGGTCCATTGGATCGTGCTGATATCGATCCCGTCCTTG
>JANMHY010000944.1:0-1615 GCA_031375525.1 Burkholderiales bacterium | reverse complement strand
GAAGCTGCTGGCGTCGAGAAAGTCGTAGAGCAGCGCAGCCTTGGCGCGGTTGCGCTCGGCCATCGCGGCCAGGCCGCCCTGGTCCTTCAGCCACTGGAAGACCAGGCCGGCGATGTAGATCGCATACGTCGGCGGCGTGTTGTACATCGACTCGTTCTCGGCCACGGTGGCGAAGTCGAAGGCCGACGGCGTGATCGGCATGGCCTGGCCGAGCAAGTCGTCGCGCACGATGACGATCGTCAGGCCCGCCGGGCCGATGTTCTTCTGCGCGCCGCCGTAGATCAGGCCGTACTTCGAGACGTCCACCGGCCGCGACAGGATGTGGCTCGACATGTCGGCCACCAGCGGCACGCTGCTGCCCACCTCGGGCGTGAAATGGTATTCGACGCCGCCGATCGTTTCGTTGCTGCAGATATGAACGTAGGCGGCGTTGGCATCGAGCTGCCACGCATCGCGCGGCGGCACGCGGTCGTAGCCGGTCGCGGCCGACGACGCGGCGACGTTGACCGCGGCGTACTTCTTGGCCTCCTTGATCGACTTCTTCGACCACTCTCCCGTGTCGATGAAGTCGATGCTGGTCCTGCCGCGCAGCAGGTTCATCGGCACGATCGCGTTCTCGCCGATCGCGCCGCCCTGCATGAACAGCACCTTGTAGTTCGCAGGGACCGCCAGCAGCTCGCGCAGCAGGCGCTCGGCCTCGTTGGCGATGGAGATGAACTCCTTGCCGCGGTGGCTCATCTCCATCACCGACATGCCCGAGCCGTGCCAGTCCAGCATCTCCTCGGCGGCACGGCGAAGAACGGGTTCGGGCAGCGCGGCCGGGCCGGCGCTGAAGTTGAAGACACGGGTCATGGGCAAGGCTCTTTCGGAAAACTCGGGGCAGGGGTGCCCCATTATCCGGTGGCCTCGCGCGGCCGCCCGCGCCATGGGCCTACGGCTTGGCGGGCTCGGTCGAGAGCAGGCCACCCTGCGTGGTGATGAACGCGCGCTGCTTTTCGTGCACGCAGCCGTCCACCAGGCGCTGGCCGATCTGGGTGTCCATCACCATTGACTTGTTGGCGATCTGGATCATCAGCATGCGGCCCTTCACGTCCTCCAGCCGCAGCGCGCCGGTGGACGACAGCACCGGCTTCATCACCCACGACTGCGCCTTCTGTTTCATCTCGATGTAGCCCGGCGCCTTGGACGAGGGCTCGAGCGTCACCTTCTGGTCGAACTCGCAGTCGTAGTCGCCGAGGTGGGCGATGTTGGCGGCCTCGAGCTGCTCGGCGTCGGCCGCGGCCAGCGGCGCTTCCACCGGCGGCGCGACGGCCGCGCGCTTCTTGGCCGCTGGCTTGGCGGGCGCCTTCGCAGCGGGCTTGGGCGCGCTGGTCTGCGCGGCAGCCGGCAGCGCCAATGACAAGGCGAGCGCGGCAAGGATCGAAGTCAGGGCGAGACGCATGGGGCGGCCTTCAACGAGGGAGGGGATGGATTGTCCGGGGCGCGCGCGGCAGCGGGTTGCAAGACGTAGCGCAGCGCGGGTCATGCCGGGCGGCGTTTGCGGTAGAGCACATGGCGTTGCAGCGGATGGCCGGCTTCGATGCGCGGGTGGTCGAAGTCGCCGGCCTCGTCGCGC
>JANMHY010000927.1:0-2028 GCA_031375525.1 Burkholderiales bacterium | reverse complement strand
ACCAAGGCAGCTCGCCTGACCGAGGCTCAGTTGCTGCGCTTTTGCCGCGCCCAGCACTACAGCGGCCGGCGCCGCCCCGCCGAGCTGTTGGCTCGACTGCGCGGCGCCGCCCACGGCTCGGCCGGCCAGCTCAGCAACGAGTCGATGGCCCAAGTCGTGCGCTCGATGGTCGCTGTGCTCAAGCCGCTGGTCGCGCAGATCGCAGACCTGACGCGGCGCATCGAAGCCTTCGTCGCCTCGCTGCCCGACGGGCAGATCATCATGTCCTTCCCGCGCGCCGGGCACGACTGCGCCGCGCAGATCCTGGCCGAACTGGGTGACGTGCGCGAGCGCTTTCCCACGCTCGATCGGCTCGCTGCCGAGGCCGGCGCGGTACCCGTGACCTACCAGTCCGGCAAGACGCGCAGCGTGAGCTTTCGCTGGGCCTGCAATAACCGCCTGCGCCAAGCCATCACCTGCCTGGCCGGCAACTCCCGTCACGCCAACGCCTGGGCTCAAAACCTCTACGCCGCCGCACGCGCTCGCGGCTGCGATCACCCGCACGCCATTCGTATCCTCGCCCGCGCCTGGCTGGGCGTGATCTGGCGCGCCTGGACTGACCGCAAACCCTATGACTCCGCTCTCCACAACGCAGCCCTCAAGCTCGCTTCTGGCGGGGGAGGTTGACACCGGATGTCTCATGCGGCTTCCCGGATGATCGGTTCGGTGGAGGTCACCAGCGCGCTCGCCGGCATGCCGCTCTGCCACGGCAGATCGACCGCGTGCGGTGTCAACAGGCAGTCGTCAGGCAAGCAGTCGATCGGCGTGAAGTCGCGGTGCGCGATGTACTCCGGCCGCTTGAAGCGGCGGATGTGATTGCCGATCGCGCACAGGCTCAGATAAACGCTGACGCGGTTCCACGGGCTCAGGTTGCTCGTCGACGCATGGACGAGGCAGGAGTGGAACAGGATCATCGAGCCGGCCGGGCCCTTCGGCGAAACGATGCCGCCTTGCTTGCCGCCGGCACGTTCGACCAGCGCCGTGATCAGCGCGTGGTCAACGGTCCACAGCGGATAACTCGTCGTCGTCAGGTCATGCTGGGCGTCGATCACACCCTTCTTGTGGCTGCCCGGGATGAACATCAACGGCCCGTTGAACTCGTTCACGTCATCGAGAAAGATGGCGATGTTCATCGCCCGCTCGGTCGGCATCCAGTCGTCGTTCTTCCAGGTGCCGTAGTCCTGGTGCCACTGCCAGACATCGCCCTCGAAGGCCATCTTGCCGTTGACCTTGAACTGGTGCATGTACAGCGCCTCGTCGCCGAAGAGCTGCTGCACCGGTTCGATCATGCGCGGATGCCGCGCCAGGCGCGCGAACGGTTCGCTGTAGAGGTGCGCGGCGAAGTTCGTGCGCACGGCGTCGCTACCTTTTTCGCGCACGTTGAAGGCTTCGCGCCGCGCGTAGATCGCCGGCACTTCGTCGGTCAACGTCTTCACCTCGTCGGCTTTGAACAAACCGGGGAAGAACAGGTAGCCGTCGCGGTCGAAGGCGTCGAGCTGGTCTTGGGTGAGTCGCATCGTCTGGGTCCTTTCACTGAGCCTGAAGCACTTCGGTCAGCCGCGCTTGCAAGTGACGCCCGGCCTGCTCGCCGTGGCCGCGCATCAGCGCTTCGGCGCGGCGTGCGTCGTGGGCAGCGAACGCACGCGCGTACGCCTCGTGCTCGTTCCACACCGTGCTGCGCAACTCGCTGTGCTGCAGCACCGCGCCCATTGCGCGGCGGATGTGACGCCAATGCAGTTGCGCGCTCTGCCCGATCAGCGGGTTGTCGGCGGCGGCGTAGATCGAGGCATGGAACTCGATGTCGGCGTCGATCATGGCGCCCACCTTGCCGCTCTTGGCGGCGCGGCGGCCACGCGCGATCAGCTCGGCGTCATAGGCAAACCCGGCTGCGCAGGCCAGGCGCGCTGCCAGCGCATCGAGGGCGCTGCGCACTTGATAAACGTTGGCCAGCCACTTCGCATCCAGCGGCGCGACTTGCAGGCCGCGCCC
>JANMHY010000924.1:0-3308 GCA_031375525.1 Burkholderiales bacterium | reverse complement strand
CTCCGGAATCGTGATCTGAAAATCAGAAAGCAGTTCGAGCAAAAAGCTTTCGAACTCTTCATCCGCGCGGTCGCACTGACCGATCTCCCGCAGTTGATGGCGTTGTACAAGCTGCTCGACATTGAGCCCGAGCCCGATATGCCGATCGAGCAGGCGCAGGCGCGCTTGCTCGATCTGGCTTTGAACCCCGGCCATCGGATCTACGTTGCCGAGCTCGAACAGCAGATCGTGGGCACGTTCGCCCTCATCTTTGTCGGCGGCCTGCCTCACGGTGCCCGTGACTCGTGCATCGTCGAGGACGTGGTGGTGGCACGCGAGAGTCAGGGTGCCGGTATCGGCAAACTGATGATGAAGTTTGCAATGAAGAAGTGTGCGGATCGCAATTGCTACAAGCTCGTCCTTTCGAGCCATGTCAATCGCGGCAGGGCGCACGAGTTCTACGAGCGACTGGGTTTCAGCAAGCACGGCTACAGCTACCTCATCTCTCGGTTCGAAGATGACGTTGAGGCGGCCTAGGATGAAGATTGCCCCAGCGGGAAATTAGGACGACACCCTCCCACAAAAAAGCCCGCTGCTGCGGGCTTTTCGTGGGTCGTGAAATGACGCCTAAGCCGGCCGCAGTTGACCGTCGACGATGCGCACCCGCTGGCCCACCGCCGCCGCGCCGGCTTGACTCGTCGTCACCGACGTCGACTCGCCGTTGTCCAGGCGCACGTCGACACGGTAGCCGGTGACGTGCGTGTTGCGGTTTTTCTCGATCTTGTTGCCGGCCACGGCGCCACCCACGGCGCCGACGACGGTTGCGGCCTTCTTGCCGTCACCGCCGCCGATCTGGTTGCCGACAGCAGCGCCGAGCACGCCACCGATCACAGCGCCGGCACCGCTGGTGGGCTCCGTGGACTCCATCGGCACCACGGCGGTAACCACACCGGCGCGGCCGATCGCGGCCGGCGCTTGCGGCGCTTGGGTCTTGACCACCGGCGCGCTCTTCGTCGTTGTGGACTTGGCCGTCGGGGTGGCGCTGGACGTGCCTTCGCCGGCGCCGCAGGCAGCCAGCATCGCGGCCGCAGCGACAGCGGCGAACAGGGTGTTGAGTGTTGAGTCAGTTTTCATCTTCGGGCTCCTGGAGGTCTTGGTCAGGTCGTGGGCAAATTGGGCAGCACGAGATGGTTCTCGACGCTGCGCACGCCCTTGGGCGCCGCCGCGATCACCTCGGCGCGCTGGCGCGCCTTCTCGTCGGGCGCAGGCCCTTGCAGCGTGACCACGCCTTCGCGGGTGGTCACATCGATGCGCAATGCGCTCAGCGACGGGTCCGTGGCCAGGGCGGCTTTCACCGCGGCCGTGATCGCACTGTCCGCGGCGACGTTGTTGACCGACGCTGCGGCTTGCGCAGCACCCGTCACGGCGTCGCTCGCAGCCATCTTGGCGGCGTCGGCCACGTTGTCGACGGTCTTGCCGACGCCGTCGCTGGCCGCATTGATGCCGGCGTCGATGCGTGAGCCGAGCGTGCGGCCGTCGTAGTAGTTCGAGATCATCACGGCGGCAACGACGGCACCGAGCAGTCCCGCGCCGAGCACTCCGGGCCAACGGCTGCGTCGCGGCCGGTAAGCGCCGGCACGCATGCGCGCCGCGCGATCGGCCGGGTTGGCGATCACAGGATGCATTTCAAGGTCACGTTGTGGTGTGTGCATGATTTCCTCGCGTCATGTTCGAGCGCGACAGCGCAGGGTGTGGCGTCGCCATGGCACTGTCTCGCACGGCGAGCGCTGCGCACCTCGGCAAACGGCGCTCTGCGTTGTAGGACAAAACCGCGCAGCGCGCGGTGTTGCTCCAACGAAGACTCAGCGCCGCGCCTGCACCAGCAGTTGCCGCCGGTACTCGCCTTGCCGTTCGAACATCCAGCCCGGGTACTCCGGGGGCAAGCGGCTCACCGCATCGAGCGCTTGCAACTCGTCGGCGCCGAGCGTGACGCTGCTCGCCGCGAGGTTGTCCTTTAACTGCTCGGGCCGCTTCGCGCCGACGATGACGCTGGTCACCTGCGGCTGATGCAGCAACCACGCCAGCGCGATCTGCGCCACCGAGACGCCATGCGCTTGCGCGATCGGGCGCATGGCGTCGATGCAGGCGAAGGCGCGGTCTTTGTTCACCGGCGGAAAGTCGAATTGGTTGCGCCGGCTGTCGTCTGCCGTCGCACCGTCGCGGCTGAACTTGCCGGAGAGCAGGCCGCCGGCCAGCGGGCTCCACACCATCAGCCCCACGCCCTCGCTGGCCAGCATCGGCACGATCTCGCGTTCGAGGTCGCGCCCGGCCACGGTGTAGTAGGCCTGCAGCGAGTCGATGCGCGCCAGACCCAGCCGCTCGCACAGACCCAGCGCCTTGGCGATCTGCCACGCCGCCCAGTTCGAGACGCCGATGTAGCGCACATGGCCGTGGCGCACGAGTTGATCGAGCGCGCGCAGCGTTTCTTCGATCGGCGTGGCGACGTCGAAGCCGTGGATCTGGTACAGGTCGATGTGGTCCAGTTGCAGCCGCTGCAGGCTGGCCTTGACGCCATCCATGATGTGAGCGCGCGACGCGCCGCGGCCATTGGGCCCCGGTGTGGTGTCGCCGAAAACCTTGGTCGCAACGACGACGCTCTCGCGCGGCACCTTGAGATTTTTCAGCGCCTGGCCGGTGATCTGCTCAGACACGCCGCCGGCATAGACGTCGGCCGTGTCGATGAAGTTGACGCCGGCGTCGATGGCCTGGCCGACGAGGCGTTCGGCATCGGCCTGCTGCAGGGTGCCGATCTGGCCCCAGATGCCGCTGCTGCCGCCGAAGGTCATCGTGCCCAGGCAGAGTTCGGAGACGAACAGGCCGCTGCGGCCGAGAGGTTTGTGGCGCATGGTGGTGGTGTCCTCGTGTTGGTGTCGAAACCTGCAGCAGGCTCGATCTGGCTTCGAGGATACGCAAGCAGAACTGCGCATTGCGCAAGCGCACTTATTGGCCTTGCTGCCGTCGTCGCGACGCCGACGCTTTACGCAGCTTTACCCCGCCTCAGTCTTCGCCTCACGGCGCTCGCGCATTCTTACTGCACTGTTCAACCACTCGCTTCTTCAAGGAGCTCTGTATGTCACTCTCGACTTTCAAACTCACGTCCGGTGGCGCGCGCCTGGCCGGCGCCGCCCTGCTCGTCGCCGTGCTCGGCACCGTCACCCTCTCGGCCTGGGCCATGCCCGGTGGACACGGCGGCGGCCCCGGCATGGGCATGATGTTCGGTGGCCGCGGCCTCGATCGCATGCTCGACAGCGTCAACGCCAGCGCCGAGC
>JANMHY010000799.1:0-1554 GCA_031375525.1 Burkholderiales bacterium | reverse complement strand
GGATCGCGGCGAACTCGCCTGCTGGATGCATCGCGCGGGGCAAGACCCGCGCGCGCTGTCCGGTGGGGCGATGGCCGAGTCGTGCAGCCTCGAACTCGCGGGCGATCTCGCCGGCGCTGCGCGTGCCTGGGAGCAGCGCGGCATGCCGCGGCACCAGGCTTACGCGTTGATGCTGATGGACCCGCGGCAGCACCCCGACGCACTGGCCCAGGCCATCGGTCTGTTCGACCGCATGGGCGCCGCGGCCTGCGCCGACCATGCTCGCCGCCACGCGCGCAAGCTGGCCAGCGTCGGCATCAAGGGCATCAAGATCGGGCCGCGTGCGGCGGCGCGCGCCAACCGCTTTGGCCTGACGCCGCGCGAGTTGCAGATTTGCTCGCACCTGGCCAGCGGCCGCAGCAACCAGGAGATTGCGCAGGCGCTGTCGCGTTCCGAGCGCACGGTGGAGCACCATGTGGCCACCGTGCTGGCCAAGCTCGGCGCCAAGAAGCGCGGTGACGTCGCCGCACTGCTGGCCGAAGCTGGTGCGCTGCCGGCTGAAGA
This sequence comes from Burkholderiales bacterium, assembly GCA_031375525.1. Classification (GTDB taxonomy): domain Bacteria; phylum Pseudomonadota; class Gammaproteobacteria; order Burkholderiales; family Burkholderiaceae_C; genus CADEEN01. The sequence goes on along the minus strand of JANMHY010000799.1, from coordinate 1,011 downwards.
ATAGGTAGCCGCGGCGGCCAATCTGGGTAGCCGCGCCCTGGAGCACTGGCGGCGCGCGACGCAGACTTCCTCTAACTGCTGAACAAGGGGAAGAACATGGGCCCGATGCTCCGATTGCTTTCTCCGCTGGCTGCCATGTGCGCCGGCGTCGGACTCGCCATGGTGTTGATGGCCGCGGTGGCGTCGTAGCTGGAATTGCCGGCGGCGGCAGTAACGTCAGCGCCCGCACGCTGAACTACGTTCGCCAGACGCGTGGCGTTTCGGCAGCGAGCTGCCACGCGGTCTGACGCCACGCCGCACGCACGGCGCACAGCAGCGAGAACAGCGGCTCCACGCGCGGCGCCAGCACGCGCAGCACGACCAGGCGCGCGTCGGGCGATGTCGCGCCCGATGTCGCGGCCAGATCATTGCTGGCGCAGACGCCGCGTGCCGCATCCAGCAAGGCCTCGCGTTGCGCGGCTGGCCACGCGGCGTGAGATGCAAACCAGATCGTGCCGAGCGCGCGCTGGCCGGCCAGGCCGATGGGGCTGTCGAGCAGACGCGTGTCTTGGGCGGCAATGCACCCGCGCTCGAGCCAGACGCCGGGCCAGTGCAACAGCTGCTCTATCCTGCCGGTGGTGAACGCCTGATCGGCTGCCGGCAGGCCGAGGGCGAGCAAGTCCCAACCCAGGCACTGCGCGCCGGGCGCCAGCTCGAAGGTCACGTGGTTGGCAGCGTGGCAACCGGGAAAGGCGATGGTCTCCAGCGGCAGCCATTCGAGCCGCGCGTTATCTCGCAACTGAAGGCGAGTGACCTGCGCTGTGGGTTTGTCATCGCTGCGATAGAAGCGCGCGGCGCCCGCCGACGTGATCAGTGCGTGCGCGCCGTCGCCGACATTCACATCAATCTCGAGATGATCGCCGCCGGCAATGCCGCCGGGCGGGTGCACCAGCACGTGGTGGCAGATGCCGTCGCCTTCGGGGTAGAGCGCCTTCAACACGCGCAGCGGGCCGTCGTGCGCGTCGTGGGCCA
>JANMHY010000797.1:0-2647 GCA_031375525.1 Burkholderiales bacterium | reverse complement strand
CAACGGCGCGGCGAACTCGCGCACGATCAGCGGCAGCGCGGGCAGGTAGACGTCGGTCATCACCGGCTGCAAGCCGAGCAGCAGCGCCAGCAGCGTGGCGGCTTGCAGCACGGTGAGCAGCGGCGGCGTGGCGACGGCCGCGCCGGTGGTGACGCCGGTGGCGGCGGGCGTGCTCAAAAAGACTCGTCGGCGCGCAGGTAGCGCCACTGCCCCAGCGGCAATTTGCCGAGGACGACGCTGCCGATGCGCACGCGCTTCAGGCCGGTGACCTCGAGGCCGACCTGCTCGCACATGCGGCGGATCTGGCGCTTCTTGCCTTCGCGCAGCACGAAGCGCAACTGGTCTTCGTTGGCCCAGCTCACCTTGGCCGGCTTGAGCGCTTTGCCGTCGAGCATCAGGCCGTGCTGCAGTATCGCCATGCCTTCGGGCGGCAGCGCGCCGGGCTGCACGCGACGCACGCGCACGAGGTATTCCTTTTCGATCGGCGAGTCCTCGCCGATCAGCCGGCGTGCCACGCGGCCGTCTTGCGTCAGCACCAAGATGCCGGTCGAGTCGATGTCGAGCCGGCCGGCAGGCGCCAGGCCACGCAGCGCATTCGTCGGGCCGTGCAGGTGGTCTTCGCTCCAGCGGTTCTCGCGCGTCACCAGCACCACGGCCGGCTCGTAGCCGTCTTCGGCCTGGCCGCTGACGTAGCCGATCGGTTTGTGCAGCAGCACCGTCATGCGCTGCAATTGCTCGCGCTTGGCGCGCGGGTCGATCTCGATGCGCACGTCGGGTTGCACACGCAAGCCGAGCACGGCGAGCTTGCCGTTGACGCGCACCCAGCCGGCTTCGATCCACTCATCGGCCTCGCGGCGCGAGGCGATGCCGAGCGCGGCCATGCGTTTCGAGAGGCGTTCGCCTTCGGGTGAACTGCTGTTCATGGGTTCTTTGCGACCTTCAAATCGAACAGTTCCAACACCGCGTTGCGGTATTGCAGCTGATTCGCTGCTGTCAGCGTGTGATGTAAGCCACCCTCGATCAGGACGTAGCGTTTGGGTTGCTTCGCGCGTTCGTACAGCGCGCGGCCAAGGTCGGGGTGGACCATCGTGTCCAGCGCGCCATGCACGACGAGCAGCGGCGCGTTGATCTTGTCGATGCGCGACGCCGCATCCAGGCGCTGCGTGACCAGGCGCTCCAGCGGCAGCCAGCGCCACCCCGTGCTGTTGGCGACGTCGAGCGCTGACGTGAAGCCGCCTTCGACGACCACGCCGGCGGCATCGCCGGTCTCGCTGGCCAGGCGCACGGCGATCGATGCGCCGAGCGAGTGGCCGTACAGATAGCGCCGGGCCTGCGGACGCTGCTGCGCCAGCCATTGCCAGGCCGCGAGTGCGTCTTCGTGCATCAGGTCTTCCGACGGCAGCGCTGGCGTGCTCTTGCCGAAGCCGCGGTAATCGATGCCCAGCACAGAAAAGCCGAGCCCGTGCATGCCGCGCATGCGCGGCGCCGACGAGGCGATGTCCCAGCGTGCGCCGTGCAGATACAGCATCACGGGGGCCTCGGCGTCGTCTTGCGGCAACCACAGGCCGTGCAGCTTGACCGATTGCTTTTCTTCCGTCGACGTGAGCCCGATCCAGACATCGCTCATGCCTGCGGCGGCTTGCGCGCCGACATCCCAGGTGCGCTGGCCGGGCTGGAAGATCCAGTGGCGCTGCTGCGAATCGACGATGGCGCAACCGCTGGCGGCGTACAGCACCCCCGCGGTCAAGGCCAGCCGCGCCGGGCTCATTGTGTTGCGATCTGCATGCCGAACAACTCGGCCACCGCCTGGCGGTACTGCACCTGGCCCACCGCATTGGTATTGTGGTGCGTGCCGCCTTCGACCAGCACGAAGCGCTTGGGCTGCTTCGCGCGCTCGTACAGCGCGCGGCCGAGGTCGGGTTTGATCAGGTTGTCGTTGGCGCCGTGCACGACCAGCAGCGGCGCTTTGAGTTTGTCCAGGCGCGAGGCGGCGTCGAAGCGCTGCGTGATCAGCGGGCCCAGCGGCAGCCAGCCCCACTTCATCGTCGAGAAGACATCGGGGATCGAGGTGAAGCCGCCTTCGACGATGACGCCGGTGATGTCTTCGACCTCGCTGGCCAGCCGCACCGCGATCGCGCCGCCGAGCGAGTGGCCGAAGACGAAGCGCTTGGCTTGCGGCTGCTGCGCGGCGAGCCACTGCCAGGCCGCGAGCGCGTCTTCATGCGCCAGGTCTTCGGAGGGCAGCGTGTTGGTGCTCTTGCCGAAGCCACGGTAGTCGATGCCGAGCACGGCAAAGCCGAGCTCGTGCATGCGCTGCATGCGGTGCGCGGACGAGCGCACGTCCCAGCGCGCGCCGTGCAGGTAGAGCATCACCGGCGCATCCGGACGCGTCTGCGGCAGCCACAGGCCGTGCAGCTTGACGGCTTGTTTTTCTTCGGCCGACGTGAACTCGATCCAGACATCGCTCATGCCCTCGGCCGACTGCGCGCCGCCCCACCAGGTGCGGTCGGTGGGCTGGAAGATCCACTTGCGCTGCTGCGCATCGAGCGTGGCGCAACCGGCCAGGCCGCCGACGGCCAGCAGGGCCACGAAAAACCAACGCGTGAAACGGCGCATGGTGATCAACGTCCTCTCATGAACAGGGTGT
>JANMHY010000882.1:0-2181 GCA_031375525.1 Burkholderiales bacterium | reverse complement strand
CGAGGACCGCGCAAGCGCGCAGGCGCTGGCCGCCGTGCTCGATGCCGACGGCCACAGCGTCTGGTGGGACCGCGAGCTCGAAGGCGGCAGCGACTTCGCCAACGAGATCGAGCGCCAGTTGGCGCAAACACGTGTGGCCGTGGTGCTGTGGTCGGCGGCCTCGGTGCAATCGGGCTTCGTGCGCGACGAGTCCTCGCGCGCGCGCGACAGCGCCAAGCTGTTGCCGGTGCGCATCGAGGACGTGGCGCTGCCGCTGGGCTTCGGCACGCTGCACACGCTCGATCTGCTCGACTGGGACGGCAGCGCCGACGACGAGGCCTGCGTCGCCTTGCGCGACGCCGTCCGGCGCCAACTCAGCGCCGACGCGGCGCTGCCGTGGCCGCTGCCCGCGTTGCCGCTCGGCAAAGCGCGCCAACGCTGGCAAACGCCGGTAGCGATCCTCGTCGCCACGGCCGCGGTCGCTTCCGGCGCGTGGTGGTGGACGCAGCGCGAAGATGCGGCGCGCGCCCAGGTGCAGGCCCGCGAAGACGCGCTGCGCCTGGAGCAACAACGGCGCGCCGACGGGGAGCAGGCCGAGGCCCTGGTCGATGCCGGTCTGCGCTGCGGCGACGAGCTTGTGCGCAGCGCGTCGGCGCCGGCCGTGGCCGCGCAATCGCAATGCGCGCTCGACCTGTTTGTACGCGCGCTGGCCAAGCAGCCCAACCTGGCGCGCGCGTATTACTACCTGGCGCAGGAGTACCTGCGGCTGTATCAGCAGGAGCAGGCCAACGGCCGCGACGCCGAGCATCTGCTGGTCGGCGCACGTGAGAGCCTGCAGGCCGCGGGCCGCCAGCAACCGGCATTGGACGAAGCCAAGCGGGCCACGGCACAGCGCCAGTTGGCGGCGATGACCACACTCGCGCAACCGGAAGCCGCGGCACTCTCGGGCAGCACGCGCGTGGTCCTGGCGTCTTCCGCGCCGGCCGACCACGCGCAGCCGCCGGCCGTCGTCGCCGGCGTTGCCGTGACGGCGCCGCAACCCGCGCCTGCCGAGGGCAAGCTGATCCGCGTCGCGCCGAGCCCGGCGCAACAACAGCTTGCGCAGGCCGAAGCCGAGGCGCTGCTCGGCCCGCAGCGCGAGGCCCAGCTCGCCGCCGCGTCGGCGCTGACGCTCGACACCACGCTGGCTGCCGACACGCTGCCGCTGCTGCTGCAACGCACGCTCGCCAGCCTGGCCGCGCAACCCGACGCCCCGGCCACGCGCGACGCGGTGGTGCAGGCGCTGCGCCAACTGCGCAGTGCGAGCCCGGCGCTGCAACGCGAACTCGCGCGCGAGGCGCAGCGTGTGGTCGCTGCCGGCCAACAGTTCGGCGGCGCGGTGGCGGTGGCGGCCAGCGACGTGCAGGCCCGCCTGGCGCGTGCGCAACTGGGCACGAAGCCGTTCGTCTTCGTGCAGATCGGCGACGAAGCGCAGCGCGCGCTTGCCGAGCGCGTGGTGGCGCGTCTGTCGGCAGTGGGCTACAGCGCGCCGGGCATCGAAAACGTCGGCACGGCGCGCCTGCCCGCGCGCACCGAGGTGCGCCTGCAGGGCATGAGCGATCCCGCGCTGGCGCGCTGGATGGCGCAGCACCTGGGCAAGCTGACGCAGGCCGAGGTGCCGCTGCTGACACTGCGCCGCGCGCAACCGAAGACCGACACCTACGAGATCTGGTTCGACAAAGAACTCTGCCTGACGCCGGCGCGCACCGTGCCGGCGTGCAGCGGCGGCTGAACAATCCGCACGCCGATGGACAACCTGCCCGGCAAGCTGATCACGGTGTACGTGCTGGCCACGCTGCTGGCCGCCGGCGCCGGGGCGGGGCTCGTGCACCGCTACCGCGCCGCGCTGCCGCGCTTGATGCGCGCACCGGTCGATGGCGCTGCGCCGTCCGTTGTGGCGCCGGTGCTGCCGCAGCCACCGCGTCCACTGCCGCCCTTGCCCACGCCAGCGCAGTGGCGGCACGCCGAGCGGCGGCTCATCGCCGGCCTGCTCGCACTGTCGGCGCTGATCGCGCTGACGCATGGCGCGATAACGCAGTGGCTGTACGCCGACGGCCCGTGGAGCTGGCCGCGCTTCCTGCTCTTCTCGGCGCTGCTGGCCTGGCCCGCGCTGCCGGCCATCGCGCTGCTGCAACGCTGGTCGCGGCTGCGCCTGATCGCGGC
>JANMHY010000874.1:0-8019 GCA_031375525.1 Burkholderiales bacterium | reverse complement strand
GGCTGCCAGCGCCGTGCGGCGAACCAGGTGTCGATGGCAGTGGGCGCAGACATGCTGCGGCCCACTGTAGCCCGAGGTTCAGGCCGCGCTGACGCGGCGCACGATGGCTGCTGCTTTCGGCGCGGCGGATTCGCGTTGGGGCGCCCTGTTCGCGGGCGTGGCCAACCACAACAGCACCAGCATCGCCAGCAGCGGCAGGTTTTTCAGCAGCGGGCCGCAGTGGTCGATCGTCAGCTCGGGCATGTTGACCGCCGCGGTGAGCGTGTAGCCGAGCACCGCGCCGATCTGCGCTGCATACGTCCACGGGCCGGGCTGGCGAAGAATGCTGATGCCGAGCAGCGTGTTCAAGGTGCACGACGCCACGAGCACCGCCACGCCGACATCACCGTCGAAGCCGCAGCGGGCGAGCAGGTTGAGCACGCCCGATTCGTGCGGCAGCAATGCGCTGATGAGCGCGGTGAAGAGCCATAGGCAGGCGACGCAGGCGCGCAGCATCCATGACACGGCCGGACTCAGCGTCACGCACAGGTCGATTGCCGGTGAAGGCGGCGTGACGCGCAGGCCGACGGCGACCGTGCTCGGCGCGCGCTCGAGCAACCGCGGTGCCGCGTTGACGCTGCTGGTGTTGCCGCGTTCGAGCAGGCGCAGCGTGTCGCGGCTGAAAACTCTCTGCGGCAGCTGCTCGGCAATGAGAGCGCCGGCCTGCATCAACACCATCGGCAGCGGCAACCACAGCGCCTCGCCGAGCGACATCGCGTCGCGGTAGGCGGCGAGCATTTCGCGCAAGCTCATTGTGTTCGGGCCAGCGAGTTCGAACGCACCGCTGCTCGAGTCCTTGCTCTCCAACCAGCGCGCGATCGACTCCGCCACTTCATACACATGAATCGGCTGCACGCGCTGCGTGCCGCCACCAGGCAGCGCAATCACCGGCAGGCTGGCCAGCGTGGCGAACAGCGACGCGCTCGCGCTGCCGGGGCCATAGACGAGCGACGGCCGCACGATGGCGTGCGTGAGCGGCAGCGCGGTGAGCGCACGGTCGGCCTCGCGCTTGCTGGCGATGTAGCGCGGGAGTTCGTCACCACCCTCTTCCGTGACGCCGAGCGCAGAGACCTGCACGATGCGCGACACGCCGGCGAGCGCCGCACCGCGAAAGAGTTCGATCGGCCCCTGCGCGTGAACGCGATCGAACGATTGCGCGCGGCTTGGCATCAGGATGCCGACGCAGTTGACAACGGCATCGATGCGCGCGCGGGCAAGTCGCTCGGCCCAGGCGTCGGGCGCGACGGGCTGCATGTAGTCAACGGGCATCGACGCGTCGCGGCGTGATGCCGCAATAGCGGTTTGCCCGCGCGAGCGCAGCGCATGAACCAGCGCGCGGCCGATGCAACCCGTGGCGCCCACAACAAGAACTCTCATGATGGCCTCCTTGTTTTTTCGGCGTTCGCACACGCGCCGTCCGTGCAGCGCTGCATGCGCCGAGCCGCGCGCGCCGCAGCGATGTGTTCGCTCAACGGCGCCACGGTGCGCGAAATGCCGTGGCGGTTGCGCGCGACAGCATGCAGCCATGCATCGAGCTGCGCCGCCGTGGCGCCCCACGGCGCGGCATCGAAATCGGGCGCCGAGATACCTTCGAAGCGCAGGCGCCCGTGGCTGTCCTGCGCGCGCAGCCCGTCCATTTCGAGGCTGCACACGGGGCAGCGGCCGTCATAGAGCAGCGTCAGGGGGTGGATCGTTGTTCTCATTATCTGACATTTCAGTCAAAGAAGAAACTGACTGGCAAAAAAACTTAAGGGCCGAGAAGATCGGCCGCTGTGATCTGGCGTTGCGTGCCGGCAACCTCTGCCGATGCACCATCGGCCGGGTCGCGGCCGAGCAGTCTTTTCACTTTGGCGCCCAAACGGAGCACTTTGGTCAGCGTTTCGGTGTCAAGTCGCAGCATCTCATCGCTCCAGGCGGTGAGGGTCTGCAACAGCTCCAGCGTCTCCTTGACGCGCAGCTTGGCCTCGGTTGGCTCCTTGCTGATGGCCGGGTCGGCAAGCAGCTCGCCCAACACGGCGATCGTCGGCGCGATTTCGCGCTGCTGGCGCTCGCGCACGACCGTGCGGAGCAGCTCCCAGACCTGCGTCGAGGTCTCGTAGTGGTCACGCCGGTCGCCCGGCAAGTGAGTCAGCTTGATCAGCTTCCAGCCTTGCAGTTCACGCAGGCTTGTGCTCACATTGGAGCGCGCGATGCGAAGCGTGTCGGTAATCTCCTCGGCGTGCATCGGGCGGCCGACGTAGAACAGCAAGGCGTGGATCTGCGCCACGGTTCGGTTCACACCCCAGCGGGTGCCCATTTCGCCCCAGTGCAGGACGAAGCGTGATGCGGTGTTCGAGAGTTCCATGGCCTGAAGGCTATGCCTGCGCAAAAATTCTGTCAAGACAGAAATTACCGTATGAGCAAGGGGTCAGGGGCGCTGACGATCCAGCCTTCCAGCGGATCGATGTTCTGCGGCAAGCCGTAGCCGGCGCGCGTGCTCGCCCACGCCGCTTGCACCAGGCACAGCAGCGCGTCGAGCCGGTCGCCGCTGGCGTCGGCCGCGAGGGCGTCGCGCTGCGCATGGCTCATCGCAACGCGAATGCCGAGCCGGCTCTTGCCCTGCTCGAGCGCTTCGAGCATGTCTTTGCGCGCGATCAGGCGCTCGGGCGTTTGCTTGGCTTTGTCGTCGCTCTTGTACGAGCGCGAGCCGACCAGCTCACGCGCCAGCAGGCCGGGGTAGGCCTCGAGCGCGACGCGCGCGGCATCGCCGTCGTGCAGCGCCGGCAGGTGCACGCCGGCGTCGATCAGCCGCGGCACACCCGCGTGCAGCATGTAGGCCACCGGCGGATTGACCCATTTCATCGACGGACTCGAACCAGCGGGACCATCGCAAGCGCGGTGCGCGAACTTGCGGCCCGCCGGACGCGCGGCGCAGAACGCGGCGAACTGTTCGCGGATATCGGCGCGCGAGAGCGTGGCGTAGTGGCGCATCAGTGCGAGCCACTCGCGCGGCCAGTGCAGCGTCTCGACCAGCTCGCGCGGCAGGCCGAACGGAAAGTCGAATGCGCCGAGCCACGGGCCGCTCTCGCGCAGCAGCGCGTCGAACGATTCGAAGTCACTCAGTTCATCGACGCGCTGCAACGCCAGGCGTGTGCCGGTGAGCGTGCCGCGAGCGACGGTGATCGATTTGCGCCGTGACGGCGCGCTGGTGAAGTCGATGCCCAACAACTGCAAGCTCATGCGCTGATTGTGTGGCCCCGCGACAATGGCTTATGGCCGGCCCCGACGCAGACTTCTGGCAACGCCGCTTCCTGCAGCAGCAAACGCCGTGGGACCGCAACGCGCCCGGTCCGCAGATTGCGGCGTGGGTCGCCGACGGCACGCTGCGCGCCGGCCTGCGCGTTGCCGTGCCCGGCTGCGGCAGCGGACACGACGTGCTGGCGTTGGCGCAAGCAGGCTGCGAGGTCAGCGCGATCGACTACGCGGATGCTGCGATCACGTTGACGCAACAGCGCCTGGCCACCGGCAATGCACAGGCGCGCGTGGAGCGGGCCGACGTGCTGACGTGGCAGCCGGATGTACCGCTCGATGCGGTGTACGAACAAACCTGCTGGTGCGCGCTGCACCCGGACCACTGGTCCGCGTACACCGCGCAACTGCGGGCCTGGCTACGGCCCGGCGGCGCGCTGCTGCTGATGGCGATGCAATGCCGCCGCGATGGCGCGAGCGAGGGCCGCATCGAAGGGCCGCCGTACCACATGGACATCAACGCCGTGCGCGCGCTGTTGCCGGCAACGCAGTGGATGTGGCCGGCGCCGCCCTACCCGGCCGTGCCGCATCCGGCAGGGTGGACGGAGTTGGCGATCGTGTTGCGGCGCGTCTAGTACGCCAACCCGGAGGTATCGGAACATGATGAAAGCGATGGATTCGGGTCGAGGGCAAGGCGCAAAGCGCAGCGATACCTCGTGGTATCGCGAGCATTTGCAACGCCGCCATCGGCCCGAAGACGCGCTTTCATGTTCCGATATCTCCGGGTTGGCGTACTAGCGCGGCGGCGGCGCAGGATCGCCGCCGATGCGCCGCCACAGCCACGGCAGGAACTTGCCGAGATCGGGGCGCGCACCGACTGGCTCCGGCACGGCCAGCGCCTTGGCCGGGCTCGCGCGCTCGGCAATCGCAAAGCTGAAGGTGTAGGCCGGCTCCTGGCCCATGCGCAGATCACTGATCAACACGCGCGGGCCAACTTCACGTAACGCATAGAAGCCTTGGCTGAAGCTGCTGATGCGTTGATAGCCTTCGATGCTGCGCAGCTCGGGCTCGGGCTCGAGCGCAGCGCCGCGCTCGAAGCGATCGAAGCGGATCGATCGCTCCTTGTCGAGCAGCGAGTAGAAGCCTTCGAAGTAGTGCTCGCGCTGCATCACGACGACACGCCAGGCGATGCTGTTGAACGGGCTCGGCGTGACGAGCACGCGCTCGAAGGCGATGCCCTGGCGTGTGAGCGAGTCGCGGGCCACGCCCTGCACATGCTGCTGCGCGACGACACCCCAAGCCAGGTACGCGCTGCTGAGCAGCAGCCCCAGCACGTTGGCGCGCAGGCGCGTCGAGACCAGCGTGATGCCGGTGCCGACGAGCAGCGGCAGCGTGTACAGCGGGTCGATGATGAAGACGCTGCCGACGCCATACGGATGGCTCGAGAACGGCAGCGCAAGCTGCGTGCCATAGACCGTCATCGCGTCGAGCAGCGGGTGCGTGATCAGCGCCAGCCACATCGCCAGCCACCAGCGTTGCCACGCGCTCCCCTCGCCGTGCAGACGTGCGACGAGCACCGCAAACGGCAGCGAGAACAGCGTCAGCCAGAACAGCGAATGCGTCTCGGCGCGGTGCAGCACCATGTTGGCGATCGCATCGCCATGGTCGATGAAGACATCGAGGTCGGGCAGCGTGCCGGCCACCGCGCCCCACGCCGCCGCTTTCCACAACGCCGTGCGCCGGCCCATCACGGCCACGCTGACGGCGGCGCCGAGGGCAATCTGCGAGACCGAATCCATCGATGGATTGTCAGTGCGCGATGGCACTCACGCCGTGGCCAGGGCAATCACCCCGATCGCGATGAAGGCCGCACCGAACAGGCGCAACGCGCGATCGCCTTCACCCAGCAGCCGGCCGCCGATCAGCGCCGCAAACAACATCGAGACCTCGCGCGCCGGCGCCACATGCGACAGCGGCGCCATCTTCACCGCATAGAGCACGAGGATGTAAGCCAGCGGGCCGAGCACGGCGACGACCAACGCGTGCTTCCATTGCGTGCGCGACGCCTCGACGAAGCCATGCCAGTCGCGTACCGCCGCCGGTGCGAGGATCGGCACGCGCAGCACGTTGCCGACGTAGTCCACCAACACCGGGCCGATCAACAGCACCTTGACGGCGTAGCCGTCGATCACCGTGTAGCCCGCGATCAGCGCGCCGGTGAGCGCGCCCCAGCGCACACCGGCCAAAGCCTTTTGGTGCGCTGCGCCGTCGCCGCCGCGAAACAGCCGCGGCCCGCCGGCGATCATGAAGACGCCGCCGCACACCGCCACGATGCCGATGCCGCCGAGCAGCGTGATCGTCTCGCCGAGCGCCAGCACGGCGCCGACGCAAGCCAGCAGCGGCCCGCTGCCGCGCGCCACCGGATAGACGACGGTGAGATCGGCCTTGCGGTAGCCGGTGAGCAGCACGGTGAAGTACAGCACGTGAACGAGCGCGCTGGCGCCGAGAGCGGCCCATTCGATCAGCCCCCAGCGCCGCCACTCATCGACACCGAACCACAGCGCCACCGGCGCCCAGAGCGCGACAGTCATCACCACCGACAGCAGCGCCAAGTGGTGGTTGCCGCCGGCCTTCTTGGCGGCGATGTTCCACAGCGCGTGCAGCAGCGCGGCGGTCAGGACGAGCGCGAGCGCGATGGGCGGCATGCGCCCATTGTCACTGCCGCGTCAGGGGCTCTTGACTTCGAACTTGATCGCCGCGTACCACGCCGCGAGCGCGTCGATGTCGGCGTCGGACAACGGCTTGGCGATGACGCTCATCACCTCGTTGCTTCGCTTGCCGCTGCGGTAGGCCTTCATCTGCTCGACCAGGTAAATCTGCGGCTGACCCGCCAGATTCGGGGCATTGGGCAGCATCGAGACGCCATTGACGCCGTGGCAGGTACTGCACTGCCCGAGCGCCGCAGGCCGCGCCGGCGCGGTTTGCGCCGACGCGGCCGATGCGATCGCGAACGCCGACGCAGCGGCGACGCGAACGAACCTCATGGCTTGTAGCTGATGCGGTAGATCGCGCCCGCATAGTCGTCGGAGACCAGCAGCGAGCCGTCCTTCCACACCGCCACATCGACCGGCCGGCCGCGGTAGCTGCCGGTCTCGCTGTCGAGGAAGCCCTCGGCAAACACCGTGCTCTTGTCGGCCGTGCCATCGGCCTTGATCGAGACGAAGTTGACGAGCCCGCCAGTGGCCTTGGTGCGGTTCCACGAACCGTGCGCGGCGACGAAGACACCACCCTGGTACGCAGCCGGAAACTGCTTGCCGTTGTAGAACGTCATGCCGAGCTGCGCCTGGTGCGCCGGGAACTCGATCTGCGGCTTCGTCCAGGCCGCCGGAGGCTTCATGTCCTTCAAGTCCGGCGCGGCCGCCGTGCCGGCAATCTGCACGTTGTTGCCATGAATGAACGGGTAGCCGAAGTGCTCGCCGCCGGTCTTGGTGATGCGGTTGAGTTCTCCGGGCGGTGTCTCGTCACCCATGCCGTCGGTCTGGTTGTCGGTGAACCAGACGGTCTTGTCCTTCGGGTTGATGTCCATGCCGACCGAGTTGCGCACGCCGCGCGCGACCACCTCTTTCTTGCTGCCGTCGAACGGGTTCATGCGCACCATGCCGCCGATGCCGAGCTGCTCGTACAGCGCCACCTTGTCCTTGGGCTGCACGTTGAAGGGCTGGCCCAGCGTGATGTAGAGCTGGCCGTCGTCACCGACGCGGCAGGTGCGCGCACCGTGGTTATAGCTCTCCTCGTCCGGCGGGATCAGCTTGCCCTGCGCCTGCACTTCGATCACAGCCACGTCCGGACCTTCATAGAAGAACTCGGCGGCGGGGAAGTTGAGCACGCGGTTGTGCTCGACGACGATCAGGAAACCGTCCTTGGTCCAGCACACGCCGTTGGGCACCTTGAAGTTCAGGCCTGGAGCGAAGGACTTGACCTCGTCGGCGATGCCGTCCGAGTTGCGGTCGGTCACTGCATAGACGCTGGTCTTGCGCGTGCCGACGAAGAGCATGTTGGTGGAAGGGCCGACGGCCATGTGCCGCGCGTCGGGCACGATCGCGAACAGCTCGATCTTGAAGCCGTCGGGCAGCTTGACCTTCTTCAGGTTTTCGCGGATCGCCGCGGCGTTGGCGCCACCCTGCGGCACCACCGGCAGGTTGAGGTCCGTCGTGGCGACGCGCATTTGCTTCAGCTTCTCGATGTTTTGCTGAGCCAGTGCGGACGTGGCGGCCAGGCAAAGCGCGGCAGCAGCGGCGACGGCGCAGAGGGAGAACGACTTCATGGAATGTCTCCTGTTCGTGTTGACGTGGACGTTCGAGATGGAACGCCGACGCAGAATGTAGGGCGATGCACAGCGCTTGTGTAGGTAGCCCCATAAGGCGTGGGGTAGATACGTAGGCGCGGTGTGCGGCTGCCGCTTGTCGCTCGAGAAAGACCCCTATGAATCCCATCCTGGTTGAAGCCTGGCGCGGCAACACGGTCGAATCGTTCCATCGTGGCGCGTACGCCGTCGTCGATGCAGCCGGCGCCGTGGTCGCAGCGCGCGGCGACATCGAGCGCCCGGTCTTTGCGCGCTCGGCGATCAAGATCCTGCAAGCCCTGCCGCTGGTGGACAGCGGCGCTGCCGACCGTTTTGGTCTCACCGACGACGAACTGGCGCTGGCCTGCGCCTCGCACGACGGCGAGGCCGCGCATGTGCAGACCGCTGCC
>JANMHY010000853.1:0-6398 GCA_031375525.1 Burkholderiales bacterium | reverse complement strand
GCCGCGCAAAAGCAAGGCCTGCCGCTGCTCGAAGACAACCCGTACGGCGACCTGTGGTTCGACGCACCGCCGCCGCCGTCACTGGCCTCGCGCTGGCCCGAGGGCGTGCTCTACCTCGGCTCGTTTTCCAAAGTGCTGGCGCCGGGTCTGCGCCTGGGCTACATCGTGGCGCCGCCGGCGCTGTACCCGAAGCTGCTGCAGGCCAAGCAGGCCGCCGATTTGCACACGCCGATCTTCAACCAGCGCGTCGTCTTCGAAGTCATCCGCAACGGCTTGCTCGACACGCATGTGCCGACGATCCGCGCGCTCTACAAGCGGCACCGCGATGCGATGCAGACCTCGCTGGCCAAACACTTGGGCGGCGTCGCGCAGTGGGTCACGCCGGTGGGCGGCATGTTCTTCTGGATCGAGTTGCCCGAGCACATCGACGCGGTGGCGCTGCTGCCCAAAGCGGTTGACGCCGGCATGGCCTTCGTGCCCGGCGCGGCGTTTTACGCGAGCGCGCCGCGCAAGAACACGCTGCGGCTGTCGTTCGTGACGTCGCCGCCGGAGCAGATCGAAGCCGGCGTGGCCGCGCTGGCCCGCGTGTTGAAGGCGGCTGCATGAAGCGCTCGTTCAAACAGGTCGATGTCTTCACCGACGCCGCGCTCAAAGGCAACCCGTTGGCGGTGGTGCTGGAGGGCAGCGGCCTCGACACGGCAACGATGCAGCGCTTCACCGACTGGACCAACCTGTCGGAAGCGACCTTTCTCTCGCCACCGACGCACGCCGACGCCGACTACGCTGTGCGCATCTTCTGCCCCGGCCGCGAACTGCCGTTCGTCGGCCACCCGACGCTCGGCAGTTGCCACGCGTGGCTGCAAGCCGGCGGCAAACCGAAGGGCGAGTGGATCGTGCAGGAGTGCGGCATCGGTCTGGTGCGCATTCGCCGCGACGGCCAGCGCCTTGCGTTCGCCGCGCCACCGCGGACCAAGAGCGGCCCGCTCGACGAAGCCGACGTCCTGCGCATCGCGGGCGGCCTCGGCATCGCGCGCGCCGACATCGCGGCTCATGCGTGGTGCCAGAACGGCCCATCCTGGCGCGGTGTGATGCTGCGCTCGGCCGAGCAGGTGCTGGCGTTGAAGCCCGACAGTGCGGCGCTGAGCGGATGGGAAGTCGGCGTGGTCGGCCCGCATGCGGCGGGACGCGACGCGCAGTTCGAAGTCCGCGCGTTCTTCACCGGCAACAGCGGTATCGCCGAAGACCCGGTCACCGGCAGCTTGAACGCGGCGCTCGCGCAGTGGCTGATCGGCGACGGCATCGCGCCCCCCCGTTACGTGGCTGCGCAAGGCACCGCGATGAATCGCGCCGGCCGCGTCTTCGTGCAGCAAGAAGGCCAAGACATCTGGATCGGCGGCCACAGCGTGACAGTCATCGACGGCACGGTGGCGCTGTGAGCGCTGCGGTGGATCATCTCGTCGTCGCAGCGCGCACGCTGGACGACGGCGTGCAGTGGTGCGAGGCCACGCTCGGCATCACGCCAGGACCTGGCGGCCGGCATGCGTTGATGGGCACGCACAACCGCCTGTTCAGCATCGCCAGCAACGAGTTCCCGAACGCGTACTTCGAGATCATTGCCATCGACCCCGACGCGCCGCCGCCTGGCCGCGCGCGCTGGTTCGGGCTCGATGCACTGGACCTGTCGAGCGGGCCTCGGCTCGTCACCTTCGTCGCGCGCACGGCCGCGCTCGACATCACGCTCGCCGAGTTGCGAGCCACCGACGTCGACGCTGGTCGCGCATTGGCGGCGTCGCGCGAAACACCGTCCGGACCGTTGCACTGGCGCATCGCCGTGCGCGACGACGGCGCGCTGTCGTACGGGGGCGCGATGCCGACGTTGATCGAATGGGGCGAGCGCCATCCGGCGGCATCGATGGGCGCGTCGGGCGTGGTCCTGCGTTCGCTTGCATTGCGCGGCGCGCCGCGCCCGGCCATTGCCGTCATCGGTCTCGACAGGGCAACATTCACCGACACGACCGGCCCCGCCATTGAAGCGCGTTTGGGGACGCAACGCGGCCCCGTCACGCTCACCTCACTGTAAGCAATGCAAGCCCCCACCGCCGCCGAATTCGACGCCGTGCAGCGCACGGTCTATGCCGCGATGCCGGCCACGCCGCAATACGCCTGGCCGCTGCTGGCTCAAGCGCTCGGCGCCGAGGTCTGGGTCAAGCACGAGAACCACACGCCGCTCGGCGCCTTCAAGGTGCGCGGCGGCCTCGTGTACATGCAGGCGCTGCGCGAACGCGAGCCGCAGGTGCGCGGCGTCATCAGCGCGACGCGCGGCAACCACGGCCAGTCGATGGCGTTTGCGGCGAGGCGTCACGGCCTGTCGGCAACCATCGTCGTGCCGCACGGCAACTCGGTGGAGAAGAACGCGGCGATGCGCGCGCTCGGCGCCGAGCTGATCGAGCACGGCGATGATTTCCAGGCGGCGCGCGAGCACGCTGCCGCGCTGGCCAGCCAACGCGAGCTGCACTTCGTGCCCTCGTTCCACCGCGATCTGGTCCTCGGCGTGGCGACGTACTGGGTCGAATTCTTTCGCGCCGTGCAGCCCGACGTCGTCTTCGTGCCGATCGGCCAGGGCTCGGGCCTCAGCGCCTGCGCGATGGCGCGGTCGATCACCGGCGCGGCCACGCGCATCGTCGGCGTGGTCTCGGCGCATGCGACGGCCTACCTCGATTCGTTTCGCGCCGGCCGCGTGGTCGAAGCATCGGTGACGACGCAACTGGCCGACGGCATGGCCTGCCGCGTGCCCGACGCGGCGGCGCTGGATGTGATCCGGCGCGAAGTCGATGACGTGATCGCGGTGACGGACGACGAAGTGGCCGCGGCGATGCGACTCCTCTACACCGCCACGCACAACGTTGCCGAAGGCGCCGGCGCGGCGTCGCTGGCCGCGGCGATGCAGCAGCGCGAACGCCGGCGCGGCCAGCGCATCGGCGTCACGCTGTGCGGCGGCAATGTCGATCGTGACGTGTTTGCGCGCGTACTTGCAGGATGACTGCGATGACAGACGAGCTGTTCCGCGAAGACGCCACGCTCGCGCAATGCGACGCGCGCGTGATTGCGCTCTGCGAAGGCGGCGTCATCCTCGACCGCACGGTGTTCTATCCGCTGGGCGGTGGCCAGGCCGGCGACAGCGGCGTGTTGCGACTGGCCGATGGCCGCGAGTTGATCGTCACCGACACACGCAAGAGCAAAGAGCATGCAGGCGGCGTGCTGCATGTGCTCATGCCTGATGCATTGGTTGCCATCGACGATGCGGTGACGGCCCAGATCGACGTGGCGCGCCGCAATGCGCACCGCCGCTTTCACACCGCAACGCACCTGCTGTGCGCGCTGGTGCCGCACCCGGTGGACGGCTGCTCGATCACCGCGGGCTACGCGCGGCTGGACTTCCACATGAGCGAGTTGCTCGACAAGGAAATGCTGACGGCGGGCATCGCACGCCTGGTCGCCGAAGCGCATCCGGTGCGCGACCGCTGGATCAGCGAAGCCGAACTCGACGCCAACCCCGGCCTCGTGCGCAGCATGAGCGTGCAGCCGCCGCGCGGCTTGGGGCGGGTGCGTGTGCTCGAGATCGAAGGCGTCGATCTGCAACCCTGCGGCGGCACGCATGTGAGCAACACGCGCGACATCGGCAACGTCGTCGTCACGAAGATTGAGAAGAAAAGTGCGATGACTCGAAGAGTCGTGCTCGGCTTTGCCGAGCCCTAGAAGCGATAAAGCCCGCCGATGCGGGCTTCAAGAACACATTGCTGCCCTGTCAGTCAGTTCTGCTTCTCGCGATAGTCATCGTGGCAGGCCTTGCAGCTCTTGCCCGCCCCGTCGAAGGCAGCCTTGATCTGGTCGAGGTTGCCGGTCTTGGCGGCGGCGGCCAGCTTGACCATCTCGTCTTGCATGCTCTTGCCCTTGCTGTCGAAATCGGCCTTCTTGGTCCAAATCTCGGGCTTGGCCTTGGTGTTGCCGCCCTTGTCGGTGCCCTCGCCGAAAGCGACCAACGGCAGCTTGGACATCGACAGCGCAACCTCGGCGTTGGCCTGCGCCGCAGCAGCATCGAAGGGCACCTTGCCATTGGCCATGGCACCCACGCGGCCGAAGTGCTGGGACATCACGAACATCGCGCTTTGGCGGTACTTGATGGCGTCTTCGGGCTTTTGGAACTGAGCCGCGGCGGGCAGGGCCGCAGCCAGACCGGCAGCGGCCACAGTCACGCGCAAGTGGAACTTCAACGACAGCATGGAATGTCCTCCTGGGGTTGCAGATGGGGTGAACCAAGCCAGGTGCAGCGTGGCGCACCACGAGTGTACGCAGGCTAGCGATGCCTTCTTGCCTGGCTCCGGGTATGCCCGCAGGCCGCACGCGGGTGACGTTGGCAGCCAAGTGTGTGAGCGGTTATCGTGGACGCCTTAGTCAATGCTCCGACACTCGCATGACAGAAATCGTTGCAGCCGTTCGCGTGTGGGACTTGCCGACGCGCCTGTTTCATTGGTTGCTCGTCCTCACGATCATCGGCTCGGTGGTCAGCGCAAAACTGGGCGGCGGCGCGATGGTCTGGCATATACGCCTGGGCCTGACCGTCATGGCGCTGCTGGCCTTTCGCCTCGTCTGGGGCATCATCGGCGGGCACTGGTCGCGCTTCATATCATTCCTCTACCCTCCCTCAGCGGTGCGCGACTACCTGCGCGGCGACAGCGGCCCCGGCGGCCGCTACAACGTGGGCCACAGCCCGCTCGGTGCGCTCTCGGTGTTCGCATTGATCGGCTTGCTGTCCCTCCAGGTGGCCACCGGACTGGTGGCCGATGACGAGATCGCTACAACCGGGCCGCTCAACCGCTTTGTCTCCAACGCCACCGCGGCCACCGCGACGGCCTGGCATTCGCGCTGGGGCCAGTGGTTGATCTTTCTGCTGGTGGCAGTGCACATCGGCGTGGTGCTGTATTACCTGCGCAGCAAGCACCGCAACCTGATCCGCCCAATGCTCGACGGCGACAAGACCCTGCCCACAGGCACACCGGCCTCGGCCGACGGCCTGCGTGAGCGCGCGGTTGCGCTCATGGTGTTGCTGATCATGGCCGGACTGGCTTGGTGGGTCAGCCACTTCGACACCTGAGCACGATCATGAACAGCAACAGCGCGGCGACACCGCCGGTGATCGAGATTTTCACACCGGCCACGCCGGAGTTGTTGAACGCCACGCGCGCGATCTTTCGCGAGTACGCAGCCCAGCTTGGCGTGGACCTGTGCTTCCAGAACTTCGATGCTGAACTGGCTGATCTGCCCGGCGAATACGCGGGGCCGCGCGGCGCGTTGCTGCTGGCCACCGTCGACGGCGAGGTGGCCGGTTGCGGCGCGTTGCGCGCCTTAGCCGACGCCGACTACGCCAACGCCTGCGAGATGAAGCGCCTGTACGTGCGCCCGGCGTTTCGCCGCTTCGGCCTCGGCCGGCTGCTGGCGCAGGCGCTGATGGACCGCGGCCTGCAAGCCGGTTACTCCAACCTGCTGCTCGACACGCTCGACGACATGGAAGCCGCGCGCGGCCTGTACGCGGGCCTGGGCTTCGAGGAGATCGCGCCGTACTACTACAACCCGATTCCCGGGGCGCACTACCTCAAAGCGAGTTTGGGATAACCCGCAAAACAAAGGGCGACCGAAGTCGCCCTTTGTGGGTTGTCGCGCGAACGCCTATGCGGCGTTCAACCACATCGACGTGTCGAACGCGCTGCTCATCAGCGGCATGTTCATGCCGAAGCTCGCACTCGCCGAAGCCGCGGCTGCCGCCGCCTTCGACGCTTTCTTCGAGACACCGGCTTCGTTGCTGGTGTTGCTCGTGGGGGCCACCTCTGCCGCCCGCTCCCATGACCCGATTTCTTGGGAGCGGGCTACCGAAAAGAGTAGAAACATCTGAACGGTATCTTTCGTTCCGCCCAGAAGTCGGCCGCGTCTCGGAAGACGTCGAGCAGTTGCTCGCGCGTTTCGCGGTCGAAGCGTGGGTTGTCGGGTAACTGCTCGAGCACGACGACGAAGCCCGGCTGCTGGCCGCTGCGGTTGACCAGATCGGTCATGCAGTCGAACAGCGCATCGAGGTTCTTGCCGAAGTGCACCGGGAAGGTGAAGGCTTCGGCAATGCTGTCGAGCACCTCCTGCTTCGATTGTGAGTTGGCCACGTTCGCGTACAAGAAGTGCTGGCCCGCCTGCTGCGCGGCCTCCATCAACTCCGCGACCGTGTAGGCGCGGATCGATTGCACGATGTTCGGACGGACGGTCTGCAATTGCATGGTCACGTTCCTCCAAGGTCAAAAAGAAAACCCAAAAAACAAAATCGTTGGACCGTCACTGCGCGATGCGTTTGAAGCTCG
>JANMHY010000837.1:0-1907 GCA_031375525.1 Burkholderiales bacterium | reverse complement strand
ACCGAGCAGGTGCGCCATGTCCTTGAAGAAGATGCGCACATGCGCCATCGGGCGTTTGCGCACCAGGCGCTTGTGCATGTAGGAGTCGAAGGTGAGCTGCTGCACGTCCTTGTCGCGGCAGATGTCGACGAAGCGCTCGCGCCGCTTGTCGCTGCTGTACCAGAAGCGCTGCATGATGCCGAGCACCCAGAAGACGCGGCCGTGTTCTTTGAGGAACTGCTTGCGCGCCTGCGCCAGGTGTTTGGCATTGCCGGTGGCGAGAAACTTGGTGGCCGCCTGCGCGGCCATGCGCGCGCTGGCCATCGCGTAGTAGATGCCTTCGCCGCTGGCCGGGGCGACAACGCCGCAGGCGTCGCCCGCCAGCACGACATCGCGGCCGTTGTCCCAGCGCGGCAGCGGCTTCATCGGGATCGGCGCGCCCTCGCGGCGCACGGTCTGCGCGTCGGCCAGGCCGCACTCCTGGCGCAGCGCGGCGGTGGCGTGGCGCAGCGAGAAGCCCTTGTCGGCGCTGCCGGTGCCGATCGACAGCGTGTCGCCGTGCGGAAACACCCAGCCGTAAAAGTCCGGCGACAGCGAGCCGCGGTAGATGACGTCGCAGCGCGAGCCGTCGTAGCCCGGCGGCGGCGTCTCGGGTTTGCGCACGATCTCGTGGTATGCGAAGACGAACTTGCCTTTGTCCCAGCCTTCGATGGCCGCGCGGGCGACGCCGCTTTTTGCGCCGTCGGCGCCGATGATGCAGCGTGCGCGCGCATGCGAGTGCACGGGCTGTGCGCCCTCTTCGCCTTCACTGGCCCAGTGCACGACCGCCGTGCCGTCGCTGTCGCGCTCGATCTTTTCGAAGCGGCCGGTCTGGCGCAGCACGCCGGCCTCGGCCGCGCGCTCGCGCAGCCACTCGTCGAAGTGCTCGCGATCGACCATGCCGACAAAGCCGTTCTCGATCGGGATGTCGACCTTTTTGTCGGCCGGCGAGACCATGCGCGCGCTGGTCGCGCGGGCGACCAGCATGTGCGGCGGAATGTCGAAATCGGCAATCAGCCGTGGCGGGATCGCGCCGCCGCACGGCTTGATGCGGCCGGCGCGGTCGAGCAACAGCACGCTGTGACCGGCTTTGGCAAGGTCGTGCGCCGCGGTGGCGCCGGCAGGGCCGCCGCCGACGACGATGGCGTCAAAAGTTCCGATCGCGTGAATCATGATCGTTCCTCTGCGGTTTGAGGTGCGCCCGCCAAGACCGGCAGCGCGTCGGTGCCGGTGATGCCGGCGGGGGCGGAAATGCGCCGCGCCAGGAGCGCTGACGCGATGAACAAAGCGGCTTCAGCGGCGAACACGGTGGCGTAGGCGGGGCCTGGCGCGCCGATGATCCAGCGCGCGAGATCGGAGAGCGCCGTGCCGATCAGGCCGCCGCCGGCAAAGCCGATCGCCTGTGCCGCACCCCACAGGCCCATGCGCGTGCCTTCGCGGCCACCGCGTCCGTGGCCTGCCAGGGCCATCATCGAGCCGATGGCGGCGATCGAGAACGCGCCGTTGGCGACGCCCATGACGAAGACGTTGGCGCGCAGTGGCCAGTACGCGGTGACGGCCGTGCCGCCGAAGCCCGCGAAGGCCAGACCGGCCAGCGCGATGCACGAAGCCACGCAGCCCCACACCGTCCACATCCGCAACGAGCCAAACCCGACACCAAACACCCGCCGCCCCGCCAACGCCGCGAGCAGCATGCCGGCCAGCGTGCCGCCATGCTGCACACCGGAGAGCTGTGTCGATTCACCCGGCGTGAAGCCGAACATCACGCCGGCGAACGGCTCCAGGATCAAGTCCTGCGCGCTGTAGGCGACCATCGAGACGAAGACGAAGACCGTGAAGCGCCGTGCGTCGGGCTCGCGCCAAACCTCGGCGAGTGCAGCGCGGAACCG
>JANMHY010000836.1:0-3548 GCA_031375525.1 Burkholderiales bacterium | reverse complement strand
AGCTCGTCTGAGCAGCATCAGGGGATTCGATAGCGGCAAATGGGTGCGCGACCGCGCTGCGCGCACAGCGCGGGGGTCAACCGCAGCGCATGGCCACCGTGTAGTCGATCACCTTCAGCTTGCCGCTGACGATCGCGGCGCGCGCTGCGTCGAGCCTGGCGCGCATCGCCGGCGTGACCAGCTTGGCGTTGTGCTCGTCCATCGCCAGATCGACGCCGCCTTCTTTCAATCCGAGCGCGGTGACGCCGGGCCGCACGCCGTTGAACGCTTGCAGCACGGCGAGATCGACGCGCTTGACCATCGACGTCAGCATCGTGCCCGGGTGCAGACCGTTCTGGTTGCTGTCGACGCCGATGGCGAGGATGCGCGCGTCCTTGGCCGCCTGCATGATGCCCAGGCCGCTCGTGCCGGCGGCGCTGAAGACGACATCGACGCCCTGTGCCACTTGCGCCTTCGTCAGCTCGGCGCCGCGCGCCGGGTCGGTCCAGGCGGCGGGCGTGTCGCCGATCAGGCTCGTGCTGACGCTGACGCTCGCGTTGGCGTAGCGCGCACCCTGTTCGTAGCCGCAGGCGAACTTGCGCACCAGCGGCACATCCATGCCGCCGACGAAACCGACCTTGCCGCTCTTGCTCGCCATCGCCGCCAACATGCCGGCGAGAAAGCTGCCTTCGTGCTCGCGGTAGGTGAAGCTCTGCACGTTGGGCAGGTCGACGACGGCATCGATGATGGCGAAGCTCAGGTTTGGAAACGCGCGCGCCACCTTGTCGATGCTCGCCGCCTGCGGAAACCCGATGCCGACGATCGGGCTCGCGCCGCGTTCGGCAAAGCGCAACGCCGCCTGCTCGCGCTGCGCTGCGTTCTGGATCTCGAACTCGAGGTACGGCTTGCCGCTGTCTTTCTTCCAGCGCTCGGCACCGACATGCGCCGCCTGGTTGAACGACTTGTCGAACTTGCCGCCGAGCTCGTAGATGACGGCCGGCTGCGCGGCTGCTCGAGCAGCCGCCAGCAGCGCGACAGCAACGAGCGCGGCCTTCAGAAGTTCGCCCTGAATTGAGCGCCGAAGGTTCGCGGCTCGTTGATGAAGCCGGTGAGGTTGTTGAAGTCGATGCCGCCGACGATGCGAATCTGGTCGGTGATGTTGCGGCCGAAGAGCGCGGCCTCGTACTTGCCGTTGCCCCAGACGTAGCCGACGCGAATGCCGCCCTCGGTCAACGCCTTGCCGGTGAACTCTTTCGACTCGTAGAGGAAGAAGTTGATCTGGCTGCGATAGACCCAGTCGGTCAGCACGTACCACTCGCCGCTGGGCGTGGGCTGCGAGTAGCGCAGCGTGAAGTTGACGGTGGTCTTGGGCGCTTGCGGCAGCGGATTGCCGTTGACCAGCCGCCCGCCGTTGGGGCCGATCGGGTCGGTCATCGTGCAGCCGCCGCCGCAGCCGGCGACTTCGAGCCCCTTGTCCTTGATCTGGGTGTCGTTGTAGCCGACGCCCAGTGATGCCAGCAGGTTGTTCGTCAGCAGCGCCTGCAGGTCCATCTCGAAGCCGGAGCCGGTGGCCTTCTTTGCGTTGAGCAGGATGTTGGCGTTGGCGGCGCCGCCGACGGCCGTCAGTTGCAGGTCCTTGACGCGGTAGCTGAAGACGCCGAAGTTCAGCCGCGCGCGGCGGTCGAACAGGTCGGTCTTGACGCCGGCCTCGACGGAGGTGCTGGTCTCGGGGTCGGCCAACGACTTGGTGTTGAAGGCGCTCGCACTCTGGATGCTGCTGCCGCGAAAACCCGTGGCGGCGCGTGCATAGATGTTGACGTCCTTGCTCAGTGCGTAGCTGCCCGATAGGTCCCAGCTCGCCTTCTTGTCCTTGGGCGCTGCCGACAGGCTGCCCCCCGGACCTTCGGCGGCGAGCAGGTCGGCCAGCGTGCAGCGGATCGGCGGCGGCACCAGGCCGAGTGTCGGCCCGACGCAGGGGGCGAAGCCGCTCGCTTCGTAGGCCTCGACGCTGAGCTTCTTCTTGTCCACCGTATAGCGCAGGCCACCCCGCAGCTTCAACGCCGGGCTCACCGCATAACTCACGTTGCCGAAGACGGCCCAGGCGTCGTTCTTCTGGCGAATGCGCTGATAGCCGTTCTGGGCATTGGCCGCGAGCGAGTCGTAGCTGAAGCTCTCGACGCGGTAGTCCTCCTTGAACAGGAAGACGCCCGCTTGCCAATCGAACGCGGTCTTGGTGTCGGACTCGAGCCGCAGTTCTTGCGTCCACTGCGAGTGCTTTGGCATGCCGTCGGCGGTTTCGCTGGCAAACGGAATCGAGCCCGGGCCGGTGGGGATCGGGCCGGGAAAGGCCGAGTTGCTGCCGAAGCCGCCGTCGATGTCGCCGCGGCTGAACGTCTTCACCTGCTCGTAGCCGGTGATCGAGTGCAGTGCGAGCCCCGGCATGAGGCCCCAACGCAGGCGCAAGTTGCCGCCGTAGTTCTGCAGCTCGCTCTCGTTCTTGCCGTCGATCGAAATCTTACGTTCGTCGAAAGCGCTGACCAGGTCGTTCGTGCCCGGCTTGATGATGTTGGCGCGGAACAGCCGCGCCGAGCCGTCGTAGTCGCGCGCATGCACGTTAACCAGCGCACTGAAGTCCTTGCTCGGCTCGACCAGCCACTGCAGGCGCAAGGCGCTGTCGCGGTAGCCCTCGAGGTTCTGCGTCGGACCGGCATCGAACGTGTTCTCGACCCAGTCGCTGCGTGTCTGGTTCATCACCGACAGGCGCAGCGCCGAGTCGGAACTCGTCGGCACGTTGAGCACGCCTTCCAAGTTGACCGTCGAGAAGGTGCCGGCAGAGATGCTGCCGTAGCCTTCGAACTTGCCTTTCACGGGGCGGTTGGACTCGAACTTGACGACACCGGCCGGCGTGTTGCGGCCGAACAGCGAGCCCTGCGGGCCGCGCAGCACTTCGACGCGCGCCAGGTCGAAGGCCGGGAAGCCTTTCAGGATCGGGTTCTCCTGGACCACGTCGTCATAGACCAGCGACACCGGCTGCGACGCGTTCAGGCGAAAGTCGGTGTTGCCATAACCGCGGATGTAGAAACGCGGAAAGGCGCGGCCGAACGACGACTCGATGTTCAGGCTCGGCACGCGGCCCGACAGCATGCGCACGTCCTGGCCGCTGGTGTTGAGCACGTCGAGCAACTCCGACGAGAGCACGCTCACCGAGTTCGGCACCTGCTGCACGTTCTCCATGCGGCGTTCGGCGGTGACGGTGATGGTCTGCAGCTGGCCGGCCTCGGGCGCGGTCGAGGGCCCTGCTGTTTGCGCACTGGCGGCGCCGTGCAGCGCCGCGAGCACCGCGACGGCAATCACGTGAGGATGCGAAGGCAAGCGACGTGCGTTCAGGCGGTGCATGGGTCCTCCAGTTGGTGCGTGGCGAAGAGCCAGGTCATCATCACGCCGATCGGCGCGATGATCCAGCCCTTGCAGCGCCTTCTTTTCGCAACCGCCATGCCAACCGTACTTACCCGCAATCAGCTCGACGCGTGGCAGCACCACGGCCTGATCGTGCTGCCCGGATTTGCAGA
>JANMHY010000826.1:0-1807 GCA_031375525.1 Burkholderiales bacterium | reverse complement strand
CAGCTTCATGAAGCGCAGCCGCATGTTGAACGCCGAACAGTTCGAAGAAGCGCGGCAGATTTTGCGCGACATCGACTCGCTCGATTCGCACACCGCCTTCCTCTTCGACAAGATCAACTTCCTGTTGGATGCCACGGTCGGCTTCGTCAACATCAACCAGAACAAGATCATCAAGATCTTCTCGGTGGCCAGCGTCGGCCTGCTGCCGCCGACGCTGATCGCGAGCATCTACGGCATGAACTTCAAAGCCATGCCCGAGCTCGACTGGTCGCTGGGCTATCCCTTCGCGTTGCTGTTGATGATCGCGTCGGTGGCCGCGCCTTTCATCTACTTCCGCCGCAAGGGCTGGTTGCGCTGAGCAATCTGTCGCAGTAACCAATCGCTGCTGAGTTCGCGCTTGTGCACAACGCACGACACGGCGCGCAGGCCGATTGCGAGACTGCGGCGCATGAACACACCCACCCGATTCCCCCTCGTTGCCGCGCTGGCCTTGGCCGGCGTGTTCGCTGCTCCGGCGGCCTTTGCGCAGTTCGAGTCCGCGCCCGCAGCGCAAAAGCCGAAGGCGCACGCCGCTTCGGCCGCGGCCTCGGCCAAGGACTACAAAAAGGACGGCGCGAAGCACCTCTACGCCGCCTATGCCAAGCAGATCCACAAGGGCAAGATGCCGCCGCTGCTGTACGGCATTGCGATCATCGAAACGACGATCGGCCCGCAGGGCGAAGTGCAGGACGTGCGCGTCGTGCGCCAGCCGGCGGCCGCTGAAGTCACGCCGTGGGCGGTCAACATGATCAAGGCCGCCGCGCCGTTCCCGGCGCCGGCGAAGATGGGCTCGGTGACCTACTCGGACATCTGGCTCGTCGCCAAGAACGGCAGCTTCCAGCTCGACACTCTGACCGAAGGCCAGCGCTGATCTGACACTGAACGCACAGAAGACAAAGGCCCGCGTTGCGGGCCTTTGTCATTTCAACTGTTCGCTCGGCGCTTCAACCAACGCATCAACGCGCCGACAGCGGGCAGCTTCTCGTACAGCTCTTCGGCCGCGTCCCAGTAGTCGCGGTGCAACGCGATGCGCCGGTCATCGCCAAAGACGATGTGCGAACCGCCGCGTACGCATTGCTCCACCTTCGGCGAGAAGTGCTTGAAGCGGAACAGGAAGTTCCAGGTCAGGAAGCATTGGTCGCCCTCGGCGACGATGTCACGGACGACGAAGCGCGGCTCGTGCAGTGCCACGTACATATGCGCGAACACATGTTCGATCGCAGCGTGTCCTTGCACTTCGTTGAATGGGTCTTTGAAGCGCGCATCGTCGCTGTAGAACTCATCGACGCGTTTCACATCGGTGGGTGTCAGCGTTTCGAAGAACAAAACTAGACGCGCCATGCGCGGGTCCGGGTGCCGCATCACAAGCCCGTCGAGCGCCGGATCGCGGCGAAGTACAAGCCGTCGGTCAGGTGCTGCAAGGCCTTGAGCCAGAGCGTGAAGCGCTTCGGAAAGTGAATCTCGAAGTCGCCCGCGGCCCAACCTTTGACGATCTGCGTGGCCGCTTCGGCCGGCGTGATCAGTGCCGGCATGGCAAAGGTGTTGCCCGCCGTCAGCGGCGTCTCGACGAAGCCCGGGTTGATGACCGAGACACCGATGCCCTTGGGCTGCAGGTCGAGGTACATGATCTCGCCGAGGTTGATCAGCGCCGCCTTCGTCGGCCCGTAGGCCAGCGCATTCGGCAGTCCCCGGTAGCCGGCGACGCTGGCCACCAAGCTGACATGCGCGCGCTGCTTGGCGGCGGCCTGGCGCAGCAGGTGCGGCAGCA
>JANMHY010000813.1:0-5954 GCA_031375525.1 Burkholderiales bacterium | reverse complement strand
CCGAACAGCGCGATCCATCTGAACAGCGGGTTGCTGCCCATGTTGCCGTTCATCGTCCACGTCACCTTGGTGGCGCTGCCTTCGGCTGTGAGCAGCAGGTCGCCGCCGGAGGTGGTGCCGAAGTCGGGGAAGTACAGGTCGTAGGCGACGCGCTTGCCGGGATCGGCGGCGGTGAAGGTCATCTTGCCGTCGCCTTCGGTCTTGCTCTTCCACTCCCATGCCGCGCCGGCGCCCGCGGGCGGGCCGCTGTAGGTGATGGCCATCGCCGGGTCGCGGCGGTTCCACACCGACCAGCGCTTCCACTCGCGCGGATCGGCGATCAAGGGATAGACCTTGTCGGCCGGCGCGTTGATCGTGACGCTGCGCACCGCCTTGAACTGCGGCGACAAGGCGTAACCGCCGAGGAACAACAGCGCCGCCAGACCGATCAACACGATCGCCAACCACTTCAGGATCTTCAACATGGGATGCGCTCCTGTGCCAGTGCCGGTGCCGGTGCCGGTGCAAAAGTCTGCGCGCCGGGGCTGGTTGGCGCAAGGGTGGCATCATCATGGCCCATCGCCTGGTCACACCGTTGCAAGGACAGCCGCATGACCCCGACCCGTTGCTTCGTTACCCTGGCCGTCGCGGCCCCCTTGGCCCTGGCGTCGTGGCAGGGCCAGGCGCAGACCGCGCCGAAGATCGTCATCCCGGCGTCGCCGGCGGTCAAGGCCGCGGGGCCGAAGACGCTGGGCGGCAAGGCCCCTGTCGGCAAGATGCTGACGCGCGACGAGCTGCGCACCTGCCTGAAGCGCCTGGACGGCGTCAACGCCGGCACCAAGGATCTCGAGCAGCGCCGCGCCGCGCTCGACAAGGAGAAGGAAGACCTGGTCAAGAGCGGTGATGCATTGAAGGCCGACCGTGCCGACGCCGACGCCAAACTTGCCACGGTGCGCGACTGGGAAGGCCGCATGCGGACCCATGGCGCCGAGATCGAAACTTTCAATCAACGCCTGAAGGCCGCCGACGAGGGGCCGCGCGCCAAGCGCGAAGAGCTGGCCAAGGAGTTCGAAGCCGAGCGCGAGCGCCTCGCCAAAGCGCGCCTGCCGCTGACTGAAGAAGAGGCCCGAGTGGTGCCGGCTTACCAGAACGCGGTCAAGGCCTACAACGAAAAGGCGACGGCCCGCGACGCGGTCGTTGCCGACTGGAACGGCCGCAACAAGGCCATCAACGAGCAGAGCGCCAAGCAGGAAGACGAGCGCAGCACGTGGCTCGTCGAGTGCGCCAACCGGCCGTACCGCGAAGACGACGAGATCGCGATCAAATCCGGAAAGTGAGGCCACGCGAGATGAACGCCCGAGACCAAGCTGCCACCAATCCGCTGCTCCAACCCTGGACTGCGCCGCACGGCCTGCCGCCGTTCGACGCGATCAAGCCCGAGCACTTCGCGCCGGCCTTTGTTGCGGCGATGCACGAGCACCGCACCGAGCTCGACGCGATCGCCGCGCAGACCGAGCCAGCGAGCTTCGGCAACACCGTCGCCCGGCTCGATGCCAGCGGGCGCCTGTTCGCGCGCCTCGATGGCGCGTTTCACAACCTCTGCGCCTCGGAAACGTCCGACGCCTTGCAGGCCGCGCAGCGCGAACTGGCGCAGCCGATGGCCGCGCACAGCAACGCGATCTACTTGAACGAGCGGCTGTTCGTGCGCCTCGATGGGTTGCACGCGCGCCGGGCATCGCTCGGCCTGTCGCCTGAGCAGCAACGCCTGCTCGAGCAACTGCACAGCGATTTCGTGCGTGCCGGGGCGCGCCTGCAAGGCGCCGACCGCGAGCGCTTTGCGGCGCTGAACGAACGCCTGGCGGCGCTGATGACCTCCTTCGGCCAGAACGTGCTCGCCGACGAAGCGGCCTTTCGCCTGACGCTGGCCACCGAGGCTGACATGGCGGGCCTGCCGGCCTTCGTGCGCGATGCAGCGCGCCAGGCCGCGGCAGACCGCGGCTTGTCGGGTGCCGTCATCACCTTGTCGCGCTCGTTGATCGTGCCCTTCCTGACCTTCAGCGAGCGGCGCGATCTGCGTGAAGCCGCGTGGCGCGCCTGGACGACCCGCGGCGAGCACGACGGCCCGACCGACAACCGCGCGGTCATCCGCGAGATCCTCGAACTGCGCGCCGAGCAGGCCGCGCTGCTGGGCTACCCGAGTTTTGCGGACTACGCGCTGGCCAACACGATGGCGCGCACGCAGGGCGCGGTGATGCGATTGCTCGACGATGTCTGGTCGCGCGCGCTGCCGGCGCTGGAACGCGAGCGCGCCGAGCTGATGGCGCAGATGAGCGCGCAGGGCGTGACGCACACCATCGAGCCCTGGGACTGGCGCTACTGGGCCGAGCAGGTCCGCCAGCGCAGCTATGCGATCGACGACGCCGAGGTCAAGCCGTACTTTCCGTTGGAGCGCATGGTCGCCGCGGCGTTCGATTGCGCCGAGCGCCTGTTCGGTGTGCGCTTCGTCAAGTGCGAAGGGCTGAAGCTCTACCACCCGGACGTCAACGCCTACGAGGTGCGAGGCGGCGACGACCAATTGGTCGGCGTCTTCCTGCACGACAACTTCGCGCGTCCGTCCAAGCGCAGCGGGGCCTGGATGAGCCTGTACCGGCAGCAGACGAAGAACGGCGGGGCGGTGACGCCGATCGTCGTCAACAACAACAACTTCGCCAAGTCGGCGCCGGGCCAGCCGACGCTGCTGTCGTTCGACGACGTGCGCACGCTGTTCCACGAGTTCGGCCACGGCCTGCATGGCCTGCTGTCGGACGTCGGCTACGAGCGTTTGTCGGGCACCAACGTGCTGCGCGATTTTGTCGAGCTGCCGTCGCAGTTGTTCGAGCACTGGACCAGCGAGCCCGAAGTGCTGCGCCGACACGCGCGCCACGTCACCACCGGCGAGCCGATCCCCGACGCGCTGATCGAGCGCTTGAAGCGCGCCCGCCGCTTCGGCCAGGCCTTCGAGACGGTGCGCTACACCGCCAGCGCGTTGACCGACATGGCGGTGCATGCGCTGCCGCAGGGCCGCGTGCCGGCCGATCCGGTGGCCTTCGAAGCGCAGGTGCTGCGTGAGCGCGGCCTGCCGCCGGGCGTCGGCATCAACCACCGCTTCACGCATTTCCAGCACCTGTTCTACGGCTCGGGTTACGCCGCGGGCTACTACGTGTACCTGTGGGCCGAGGTGCTCGACGCCGATGCGTTCGATGCCTTCACCGAGGCCGGCAGTGCGTTCGATGCCGCCGTCGCGCACAAGCTGCTGAAGCACATCTACGCAGCCGGTGACAGCGTCGAGCCGGGGGCAACCTACGAGGCGTTTCGCGGCCGTGCCGCGCGCATTGAATCAATGCTGGAGAAGAAGGGGCTGTTGCAGCCCGCTTGAGCAAGCCTTATCGCTTTTCCAGGCGCATCACTTCGTTCTCGCGCTTCATCGAAAAGCGCGTCAGAAAACTGTTGCCGAGCAGGATGTGCGGCATTGCTGCCGGCAACACCAGTGCCTCGACGTTGGCGACTTCGACGTCGCCGACGCGCACCGAACTCAACGTCACCGCATAGACCGGCACGCGGCCGTTGGCGGTTTCGGCCAGGCCGCGCGTGCCGGCCTTGTAGTCCACGCCCAGCCGGTCGGCTTCAGCCTGGCCCATGCTGACCTTGGTGGCGCCGGTATCGACCATGAACGACACGGCCTTGCCGTTGATCTGGCCGACGGTGTTGAAGTGGCCGCCACTGCTGGCCATGAGGATGATCTCGCTGCCGCTGCGTGCGGCGCTGTCGGCGCTGACCTTCACCGGGCCGGCGCCGAGCAGCAGCGTGCGCCGTGCGCCGTCCACCGCGACGTCGGCTTGCGAGCCCGACAGCGACACCAGACGCACGCCCTTGACGGTGTTGCCCACGGTCACGGCGTGCGGCATGCCATCGATTACCAGCAGCGCCTTTTGCGCACCGAGGTTGCCGTTGAGCGTGACCGATTGCGCAGCCGCGATGCCTGTGCCCACGAGCAGCAACGCGGCCAGGGCGATGCGCTGATGAGGCTTGATTTTGCGGCTGTGCATGTTAGATGGTGCGCCTGGTGATTCTTCGATGAAAATTCTGACATGCAGACACCTGCAACAACACCTCTGCACATCGAGCGCAACGTGAACCTGCGCACGTTGAATGCGTTTGCATTGCCGGCGCTGGCTGCGACGTTGGTACGAGTGGACAGCGATGCTGCCGTGCGCCGTGTGATCGATCACGCCGAGCTCGGCCGCGCGCCCAAGCTCGTGCTCGGCGGCGGCAGCAACATCGTCTTCACGCGCGATCCGAAAAGCGTCGTGCTGAAGGTCGAAGTGATGGGACGGCGTCTGCTGCAGGAGCGCGCCGACGCCTGGATCGTCGAAGCCGGCGCCGGCGAGAACTGGCACGACGTGGTCGCCTGGACGCTGCAACAGGGCTGGCCGGGCCTGGAGAACCTGGCGCTGATTCCGGGCACGGTCGGCGCGGCGCCGGTGCAGAACATCGGCGCTTACGGCGTCGAGTTGCGCCAGCGCTTCGAGTCGTTGGACGTGGTCGATCTGATCACCGGCCGCAGCGCGACGCTCGATGTCGATGCCTGCCACTTCGGCTACCGCGACAGCGTGTTCAAGCAAGCCCTGGCCGGCAAGAGCGTGATCACGCGCGTGCGCTTTCGCTTGCCCAAGCCGTGGCAGCCGGTGCTCGGCTACCTCGAACTCGAACGCCGCATGCAGGAGACGGGCAACTCACAGCCCGACGCACAGACGGTGTTCGATTGGGTCTGCGCGATCCGCCGCGCCAAGCTGCCCGACCCGGCGGTGATCGGCAACGTCGGCAGCTTCTTCAAGAACCCGATCGTCAGCACCGAGCAGTGCCGCGACATCATCGGCCGCGACCCGGAGATCGTGCACTACCTGCTGCCCGACGGCACGGTCAAGCTGGCGGCGGGCTGGTTGATCGATGCCTGCGGCTGGAAAGGCAAGTCGATCGGACGCGCCGGCGTTTATGAGAAGCAGGCCTTGGTGCTCGTCAATCGCGGCGGCGCGTCGGGCGCCGAAGTGGTGACGCTGGCGCGGGCGATTCAGGAGAGCGTGTACGGGCGCTTCGGGATTCGGCTGGAGCCGGAGCCGATCATCGTTTGATCGCTGACTTGGGGCGGAACGCTTTGCACACCGACTCG
This sequence comes from Burkholderiales bacterium, assembly GCA_031375525.1. GTDB lineage: Bacteria > Pseudomonadota > Gammaproteobacteria > Burkholderiales > Burkholderiaceae_C > CADEEN01. The sequence goes on along the minus strand of JANMHY010000813.1, from coordinate 769 downwards.
TCGGTTTCGAGGTACGGCCCGCCGATCAAATCGATGCAGTAGGGCACGGCAGCGAAGATGCCGGGTACATCCGGCAAACCGGACAAGGTCTCCGCAATCGACTTCGGCTGCCCGGGCAGGTTGATGATCAATGTCTGCTTGCGGATCACCGCGACTTGCCGCGACAGGATCGCCGTCGGCACGAACTTCAAGCTGATCTGCCGCATCTGCTCGCCGAAGCCGGGCATTTCCTTGTCGGCCACCGCCAGCGTGGCTTCGGGCGTCACGTCGCGCGCCGCAGGCCCGGTGCCGCCGGTCGTCAGCACGAGGTCGCACTGCTTGATATCCACCAGTTCGACCAGCGCGTGCGTGATGCCGTCCTGCTCGTCGGGGATCACGCGTGTGTCCCAGTCGATCGGGTTCTTCAGCGCGCGGGTCAGCCATTCTTTCAACGCCGGGATGCCTTTGTCTTCATAGACGCCGGCCGAGGCGCGGTCGCTGACCGAGAGCAAACCGATCTTCACGTGATCAGGGGATGTCATGTCAGTGGCTCCACCGCGCTTGGCCCGAGAGCGGCGCGGCGCCCGCGCTCATGCTGGAGTACCAGAAATCGCTCGGTCGCCGCACCGCCCTCGGGCACGCCGTGCCTGTTGTTCTTCGCCACGCCAAAGACGAACAGCCGCCCCCGGCAAGGCGGCGGGCGAGGCGCGGGCGCAACGCATAGGCGCCGCCGAGCACCGCAGGCTTTGGGTCGGCGCGCGTACCCGCGCGCTTCGTCAACTGACTCGCC
>JANMHY010000782.1:0-2271 GCA_031375525.1 Burkholderiales bacterium | reverse complement strand
CTCGGTGCTCGGCCGCTCGTGATCGAACCCTTCGACGCGGTTGTACGGGATCATGTTCAGGATCGCGTACTTGCCGCGCAGCAACGACACGATGCCTTCGATCTCGTCGTCGCCGTCGTTGACGCCGGCCAGCAGCGTCCACTGGTATTGGATCGGGTAACCCGTGGCGCGCGCGTACTGTTCACCACGCTCGATCAGTTCTGCGATCGTGATGCGCGGCGCACGCGGCAGCAGTTGCTCGCGCCGTGCGTCGTTCGTCGTGTGCAGTGACAGCGCGAGCGCAGGCTTGACCGTGCCTCGCGGCAAACGCTCGAACACGCGTGCATCGCCGACGGTCGAGAACACCAGATTCTTGTACCCGATGCCGCCCTCCTGGCCGAGCAGCTCGATGGCCTCCATCACGTTGTCGAGGTTGTGCGCCGGCTCGCCCATGCCCATGAAGACGACCTTGTGCACCGCACGCTGCTGCCGCGCCAACGCCACTTGCGCCACGATCTCGGCGCTGCCGAGCTGGCGCAGCAGGCCGCTCTTGCCAGTCATGCAGAAGGTGCAGCCGACGGCGCAGCCGACTTGCGACGACACGCACAGGCCTTCGCTGCGCGGCAGCCGTACCGCTTCGACGGTTTGGCCGTCGTGCAGCGCGATCAGCAGGCGCGCCGAGCCGTCGGCGGCGGGGTGTTCGGAGTGCAGGCGCGCCAGGCCCGCGAGTTCATCGGTCAGCTCAGGCAGCGCGTTGCGCAGCGCCCGCGGCAGGTAGTTGTCGATGCGCCGCCGCCCACTGTCTTGCGGCTTACTTTGCGCCCATCGTCGCAGTACATGCTGCTCGTGCGCCGGGTTGGCGCCGAGGGCGCGCAGGCGGTGACGGAGATCGAGGATGAGCATGGGCTGGCGGCGAGTATCGCGGCTCGCTTGGGCATCCGTGCTCGGAGGAACGGTCGAGAGCCCCCATCTACCCCACGGGCTTGGAGAACCCTCCGGCCCTGGGCCTCACCGGCGTGATCCCGACCGGCTTTGGTCACCGCTCGCGTTGCTCACGGTTGTCGACTCGGGAGGTTCAAGCAACGAGGCCTCAGCGTTGCTGACAAACGACGAAGTGTTGTGCGACGCGAAAGCCTCTTTTGCTCAGCGCGAGCAGGCAATTCATTAAACCGGTTTAGTTGTACGCCCGCGTGATGGTGCGGTATGTTGCTGTGACGCAGGCGTCCGGTGCCGCTGCAACTACGAAAGGTGCCAAAGGATGAGCGGCTTTGTGTTGAGCAACGAGGTGGTAGCGATTGTTCAAGCATTCGAGAACAATCCACTCGGAACGGTTCTGCTGTGCTTATGTGGCTTGGTTGCTGTTCTGGCGATTGACGCTTGGCATAGGGGTGGGTAGAGCTTTGGTGCCCAGGCGCATGCCCCAGACCAGCGGCGAGGAAGAAGCGCAAGACGCGGCAGCGTTAGCCTCCCGATCAACGATGTGTTGCGTAATACAGGACATCCTCTGAGGCCTATGGTCCAGCCGAGTGGGTCATCGCGGCGCGCCGTGACATCGGTCGCACTGCTTCGCTCAAGTCGACGCGCCGTCGGCCGATGGTCTGAAAAGGAGCAGCCATGAGCAGCATCGCCTCGATCGCCCTGTCCGGACTGAACGCCGCCTCGAGCCAGCTCGCGACGGCCGCGCACAACATTGCCAATGTGCACACGCCGGGATTCCGGCGGCAACTCGTGCAGCAGACGGCGCAACCCGATGGCGGCGTTGTGGTCTCGATCGGCCGGACCGCGGAAACCGGCGAAGCGCTCGCCGAGGACATAGCGACGCAGATGTCCGCCACCTACGCCTTCAAGGCCAACGTGCTGACGCTGAAGGCGCAGGACCGCATGCTCGGCAGCTTGCTCGACCTGAAGGCCTGAAGGCCTTTCAGCGGTCTGCGCCTTCGGTGGGCCGCACGAAGGGCTGAGCAAGCGCGCAACCGACAGGCGCTCAGTCGGTGCCGTCATCGAGGGCTTCGAGATCGGCCAAGTCTTGCGTGCGACCACTCGCGCGCTTGTTGGCCTTGAAGTCGGCCAAGCTGATGATGGGCAGGTCCACACCATCGATCGCAAAGGTCTGGCGTTGCGCATGACACGCCTCGAAGACAACGCCGTCGATGGAGGTCAGCAGGTCGATGCGGCGCGGTGGGTAGCCGAGCTGGATGACATTGCCAGGACGTATCAGGTCGTCGGCCGTGATGTTCAATCCGGCGAAGCCAAAGTCAGCGAGCGCCGCAAGGACGCGCGCTGCGTTGTCTT
>JANMHY010000803.1:0-2756 GCA_031375525.1 Burkholderiales bacterium | reverse complement strand
CTTGCAGGGCCCCGCGCATGCTTTGGTTCTGGTAGTTGCCACTGTCGATCAGCAGTTGCGAGTGGGGCACCCGCTGCAGGATCTGCGACCAAACCCGCACCGCGTGGTGGTTGACGCGCACGGCCCGCGTGAGCGTGCCGAAGGTGACGAAGCCGTGTGCGAGTGCGGGCAGTGCGCTGACCGGGCCCATGCCTTCGGCTGGGCGATAGACAAAGCCCGGCGTTGCCAGCCGCCAGGGCTCCTCCGAGAACAAGTCCTCGCTGCCCTTGGGCGCACTCGCATCGTCGGTCAGCAGGTAGTCGATCGCGCTCAGGCCCGTGGTGTAACCGAAGCCCAGCCACGACAGCGACACCGGTGCAGGCTTGCGCGCGAATACACGCAGGCGGTTCTTGCCTGTGTGGCCAGCCAGATCGACCAGGATGTCGATGCCGTCGGCGCGGATGCGTTCAGCCAGGGCTTCATCGCTCAAGCCCACCGTGTTCAGCCAGTGGTCTGCGTAGCTCTTATAGCGGGCGGTCACGGCGTCTTGCCCTGCAAATTCTGAATAGGCGAAAACCTCGACGGCCTGTTTGTTGTGAGAGGACAGCAGCGGTTCGAGGAAGTGCCGTACCGAGTGCAGACGAAAGTCGGGCGAGACGTAGCCGACCTTCAGTCGCCGTTTCGGCTCCTTCGAGTTGCCATGTTCGCGCCACGCGGCACGAAGCGGTGCGCCCATGCGCTGATCGAACTCGTGATAGGCGGCGAAGATCTCTTCGGCGCGCTTGTCCGGGTGGTAGTTCAGCCCGAACAGCAGGTTGGTCTGCGCATCAGCATGGTCCGGCTTGTGTCTGAGCGCCTGTTGCAGGCTGGCAATCGCAGCATCGTGTTCGCCCCGCTCCTGATGGACAGCGCCCAGGTTGCTGAGTGCGACGGCGCTGTCCGGCGCGGTCGCGAGCGCCCGGCGCAAGCTCGCTTCCGCCGCGTCGAGGTCGCCTTGCCATCGGAAAAGCGTGCCGAGGTTGATGTGAATTGCCGGGTCGTCGGGGTCGAGCGCGAGCGCACGCTCGTAGCACGACATCGCCGCCTCGAAGTCGTGACGATCCTGAAAGGCGGTGCCTAGATTGCGATGCCCTTCTGCAAAGTCGGGTGTGAGCGCGATGGATGCCCGGTAGTGCGCGATCGCGCGGTCCAGCCGCCCCGCGGCCTGAAACGCTGTGCCGAGCCTATTGTGGGCGGCCGCATAGTCGGGCCGAAGGTGAAGTGCCTGTTCGTAGCTTGCGATCGCCGCGTCCAGGCTACCTTGGTCCTGCAAGGCGGCTCCGAGGCAGGCTCGCGCCTCGACATGGTTCGGCTGCAACCCGATCGCCGATTCGTAGCACTGCTTCGCATCCGCTAGCGCACCCTTGCCGTGGAAGGCCAGGCCGAGGTTGAGCCAGTGCGCCGCATCCTCGACCGCGGCGCTTGCCTGTAGCGCCCGGAGTGCGCGACGTGATGCGTCGAGTTCACCCTGCCCGAGCCGGACGAGCGCGAGCTGACGCGCCGCAGCTGCGTGCGTCGGTGCGATGGTCACCGCGGCCTCGAAGCTCGCGGCCGCGTTGTCGTGCGCACCGGCGGCAAGGTGTAGGGTGCCGAGACAAAAATGCAAGTCAGCCGCACGAGGCTCGATAGCGAGGCCTTCTTCGGCAAGCTTGAGCGCAACGTCGCGCTCGCCACGCTCGAACAGCAATTGGCACAGATCGAGCCTGCACGCCGTGAAATCCGGCCTTAGTGCCAGCGCGGCGCGCAAGTTCTCTATCGCCTGGTCCGGCGCGCCGCTGCGCCGATTGACCGTCGCCAGGACGTACAGCGCGTCCTCCTGCATGGGATTCAGAGCGATCGCCGCTTCCAGATGAGGACGCGCCTCAGAGAAGTGTTGCTGTTCGCTGAGCGCGAAGCCCAGGTTGACCAGCGCAGCGACGTCATTGGGGTCCAGCGCCACGGCTTGGCGATAGCACTGCGTGGCCTGCATGAGGTCGCCTTCGGCCAGCAATGCGTTGCCGCGCTTTTTCAACGCTGCGGCGTCCTCCCCGGCTGCCGGCGCCGCCGGGGGCGCGGCTGGTGCAGCGCTCACTGCAGTCGCCACGCCGAGCAGCTTCTTCTTCAACAATGAGAACATGCGCTCAACCTATTGCCCAGCGGGCGAACATTTCGCGGTAAGCGGCCTCGACCTTGCGAGCGAAGCCGGCCTCGTCCATCAGCGCGCTGGCGCGCATCTGATCGCGCAGCCCCGCGCGCAAAGCGGCCAGCGCAGGCAGGTCGCTGGCCAGCGCCACGCACTTGTCGACGTACTCATCCTCGCTGTGCGCGATCCACTCCGGGTGACCCACGCCGTGCAGGATCGAGCTGCCGAGCCGTCCGACGCTGGGTCTGCCAGCCAGCGTGACGTAGGGCAGCCCCATGTACAGCGTCTCGAACAGCGTCGTGCCCGAGTTGTGCGGAAAGCAGTCCAGCCCGATATCAATGCCGCGCAGCACGTCCCACGGCGGCGAGTGAAAGCCGATCTGTAGCCGCTCGGGGCTGATACCGTGGGCTGCAAACTTCTCCAGCAGCGCTGTTCGAACGGCCGGATCACGGTAGGTCAGGCTGTCCACCACCAATTGGGACTTCGGCGCCCGTTGGAGGATCATCGACCACGCCTTGATGGTTCGGTGGTTCACGCGCACAGCCCGAGTCAGCGAGCCGAAGGTGACGAACCCGCGCTGTAGCGCCGGCAGCGCATTGACCTCGCCCATGCCTTC
>JANMHY010000793.1:0-1770 GCA_031375525.1 Burkholderiales bacterium | reverse complement strand
GTTGCAGGCGCGGCGGTGCTGGTCACCAAGGTCAAGATGCCGAACCTGTTCAAGGCCGTGGTTGCTGGTGCCGCGGTGGTGGCTGTGGCTGCCATGTGGGCGATTGATGCCAAATTCTGGGGCGTGGTCGTCATGGGGGGGGCCGTGATGATCCTGTTTGCACTGCCCTGGCTCGATCACAGCCTGGTCAAGTCGATCCGCTACCGCCCAGGTTGGCACAAGTATGTTTATGGGGTTTTCGTGGTCGTGTTCCTGATCCTCGGCTGGCTCGGCGTCGAGACCGTCTCGGACGGCAAGACCCTGATGGCGCAGATCGGGACGGTCTATTACTTCGGCTTCTTCCTGCTGATGCCGTGGTGGAGCCGCCTGGGCGAGTTCAAGCCCGTGCCTGACCGCGTGGTCTTCAACGCCCACTGACGCGACAACGATGAGCTACAACAACATGTTCAAGCGCCTGCTTGCCTGCGTACTGCTCGCCGCCGCCGGCATGGTCCACGCCGCCGGCGACGGCGTGGCCTGGGACCGCTTCCCGACCGAGAAGCTGGCCGACAAGGCGTCGCTGCAAAACGGCGCCAAGCTGTTCGTCAACTACTGCCTGAACTGCCACGCCGCGTCCTACATGCGCTTCAACCGCATGCAGGACATCGGCCTGACACCCGAACAGATCAAAGCCAACCTGCTCTTCACGACCGACAAGGTCGGCGAGACGATGAAGGTGTCGATGGACGCCAAGAACGCGAAAGACTGGTTCGGCGCCATGCCGCCGGACCTGTCGGTGATCGCGCGTTCGCGCGCCGGCTCGGGCGGCAGCGGCGCCGACTACCTCTACACCTACCTGCGCACCTACTACCGCGACGACAGCAAGCCCACCGGCTGGAACAACCTGGCGTATCCGAACGTGGCGATGCCGCATGTGCTGTGGGAGCTGCAAGGCGAGCGCCGGCCGATCTTCGAGAAGAGAACGGAGCACGGCCGTGAAGCCGAGGTCTTCACCGGCAAGTGGGAAGTCATCAAGGCCGGCACGCGCGATGCGCGCGCCTACGACAACGACATTGCGGACCTCGTCGCCTTCATGCAGTGGATGGGCGAACCGGTGCAGAAATCGCGCGTGCAGATCGGCGTCTGGGTGCTGCTGTTCCTGGCCGTGTTCACCGTCATCGCCTGGTTCTTGAACGCCGCCTATTGGAAGAACGTCAAGTAGCCGCCCGACGCCCGACAGGCGCAGCGGCTGCAAATGCAACCGCTGCGCCTCGTGTTTTGAAGACTCACCGACACTGATAAAGACAGGAGCCCGCCCCCATGATGGTGCTTTACTCCGGAACGACGGATCCCTACTCGCACCGCTGCCGTTTCGTGCTGTTCGAGAAGGGCATGGATTTCGAGATCCGCGACGTCGATGTCTTCGCCAAACCCGAAGACATCGCGCTGATGAACCCGTACAACGAGGTGCCGATCCTCGTCGAGCGCGACCTGATCCTGTACGAGTCGCACATCATCAACGAGTACATCGACGAGCGCTTCCCGCATCCGCAGTTGATGCCCGGGGATCCGGTGGCCCGGGCGCGGGTGCGCCTGTTCCTGCTGAACTTCGAGAAGGAACTGTTCGCCCACGTGAACCTGCTCGAGTCTCGCGGCGTCAAGGCGACCGACAAGCAGCTCGAAAAAGCGCGGGCGCAGATCCGCGACCGGCTGACGCAGCTCGCACCGATCTTCCTGAAGAACAAGTTCATGCTGGGCGATGATTTCTCGATGCTCGACGTGGCCATCGCA
>JANMHY010000761.1:0-2971 GCA_031375525.1 Burkholderiales bacterium | reverse complement strand
TGCAGCGGGCTCTCGAAGCGCAGCAACTCCTCGACCGCGGTCGGCAGCAGCGCCGGCCCGGCGACCAGGCGCTCGTACTGTTCGCGCTGCGTGAGCAAGGCGTGCACGCCGTTGCCGATCAGGTTGGTCGTCGTCTCGTGGCCGGCGTTGAGCAGGAAGATGCAGTTATGCAGCAGCTCGGTGGCCGACAGGCGTTCGCCGTTGACCTCGCCCTGGATCAGCCGCGTCAGCACGTCGGCCTCGGGGTCGCCGGGCGCGGCGCGGCGGCGCTGCACCAGGCTGTCGAGTGCGGCCAGAAACTCGCGCACTGCCGTGTGGCCTCGTGCAAGCACCGCGCTGTCGGGCAGCGGTTCGAGCGCCGACAGGATCGCCAGCGACCAATCGCGCAGCGGGCCGCGCTCGGCGTGCGGCACGTCGAGCAGGTTGCCGATGACCTCGACGGGGATGCGCGCCGCGAAGTCGCCGATCAGGTCGGCGCGCGCGCCGCGGGCCTGCATCTGGTCGATCAGCGACTCGACCAGCGCTGCCATGCCGGCCTCCATGCGCGCGATCGCGCGTTGGCTCAATGCCCCCATCAGCAAGCGCCGCACGCGCGTGTGCAGCGGCGCATCGTTGAAGACCAGGCTCGTCGTGTGATGCTCGAACAGCGGCGTGCCGGCGCCGAACTTCGGTGCGAACTCGCGCTGCTTGTCCGAGCTGGCCGCGGCGTGGCGGTACACCGCCGCGACGTCGTCGTGGCGCGTCAGCAGCCAGGTGTCGGCGGCCAGGCGGTGATGCGGCGCATGTTCGCGCAGCGCGGCGTAGAACGGGTAGGGGTCGTCGATGAAGCCCGGCGGCGGCGTGGCGAGGCGGAAGTCGGGCAACCATGCGGGCGGATTCATCGGCTCGCAGCCTACACTGCCGCGCGGTGCGCAGCGGAGCGCCACATTCCAAAGACACCGAGGAGCGATTCGAATGGAAACCGTCAAACAAGGCGCCGACGCGCTGTTCATTCTGCTCGGCGCGATCATGGTCTTGGCCATGCATGCCGGCTTCGCGTTCCTCGAGCTCGGCACCGTGCGCAAGAAGAACCAGGTCAATGCGCTGGTCAAGATCCTGGTGGACTTCGCGGTGTCGACGATCGCCTACTTCTTCGTCGGCTACGCGGTTGCTTACGGCGCCAGCTTCTTCGTCGGCGCCGAGTCGCTCGCGGCAAAGAACGGCTACGAGCTGGTGAAGTTCTTCTTCCTGCTGACCTTTGCGGCGGCGATTCCTGCGATCGTCTCCGGCGGCATCGCCGAGCGCGCGCGCTTCGGCCCGCAGTTGATCGCCACCGCGGCGTTGGTCGGTCTGGTCTATCCGCTGTTCGAAGGTGCGGTGTGGGGCGGGCGCTTCGGCTTTCAGGCCTGGATCAAAGAGGCCACCGGCGCCGGGTTCCACGACTTTGCCGGCAGCGTCGTCGTGCATGCGGTCGGCGGCTGGATTGGCCTGGCCGCCGTGCTCTTGCTCGGCGCGCGCGCCAACCGCTACCGCAAGGACGGTGCGATCAGCGCGCACCCGCCGTCGTCGATTCCGTTCCTCGCCCTCGGCGCGTGGGTGCTCGCGGTCGGCTGGTTCGGCTTCAACGTCATGAGCGCACAGACACTCGACAAGATCTCGGGCCTGGTGGCTGTGAACTCGCTGATGGCGATGGCCGGCGGCACGCTCGCCGCCGCGTTGCTCGGCAAGAACGACCCGGGCTTTGCCTACAACGGCCCGCTCGCGGGATTGGTCGCCGTGTGCGCGGGCTCCGACGTGATGCATCCGCTGGGCGCGCTCGTCGTCGGCGGTGTGGCCGGCGCGATCTTCGTCGTCATGTTCACGCTGACGCAGAACCGCTGGAAGATCGACGACGTGCTCGGCGTCTGGCCCCTGCACGGGCTGTGCGGCGCCTGGGGCGGCATCGCCTGCGGTGTGTTCGGCTTGCCGGCGCTCGGTGGTCTGGGCGGCGTGAGCTTCAGCGCGCAGGTCATCGGCACGCTGGCCGGCATCGCCTGGGCTTTGATTGGCGGCTTTGCGGTGTACGGCGTGCTGCGTGCGCTGATGGGCCTGCGCCTCACCGCCGAAGAGGAACACGAAGGCGCCGACCTGTCGATCCACAAGATCGGCGCGACGCCGGAGCGCGAAGTGTCTTGGTGAGTGCCGCTAAAGTGCGGGCATGTTCACCGGCATCGTTCAAGGCCTCGCAAGGGTAGCGCAGATCACCGACCGCAGCGGCCTGCGCACACTGCGCTTGAGTTTTCCCAGCGGCTTCGAGGCCGGCTTGCAGATCGGTGCGAGTGTTGCCGTCGATGGCGCCTGCCTCACCGTCACCGCCTTGCACGCGGGTGCGGCCGACTTCGACGTGATGCAGCAGACGCTGTCGCAGACGACCCTCGGCGCGTTGACGCAGGGCAGTGGCGTCAACGTCGAACGCGCGGCCAAGGAGGGCGCCGAGGTCGGCGGGCATGTGCTGTCCGGGCACATCGACTTCAAGGCGACGATCGTGCAGGTCCGCGAACCCGAGAACAACCGCGTGCTGCGCATCGCCGTGCCGGCGCCGTGGATGCGCTATGTCTTCGCCAAGGGCTACATCGCCTTCGCGGGCGTGCGCAAATGTCGTCATGCGCAGCGTCTCGGGGATCAGCCAGACCTCGAACCAGCCCGAACCGTCACGCTCGCGCCGTGCTTCGGCCACCGTCAGGCTGGCGCCGTTGACGGCGATGTAGCCCTTGGCGAAGACATAGCGCATCCAGGGTGCGGGCACGGCGATGCGCAGCACGTGGTTGTTCTCGGGCCGGCGCACCTGCGAGACCTTCGCCTGGAAGTCGATGTGGCCCGACAGCGGGTGACCACCGATCTCGGCGCCGTCGCGGGCCGCCCGTTCCACGTTGATGGGCGATCCCGGCGCCAGCGTGCCCAGCGTGGTGAGCGCCAGGCTCTGCTGCATGACGTCGAAGTCGGCCTGGTTCGC
>JANMHY010000756.1:0-2799 GCA_031375525.1 Burkholderiales bacterium | reverse complement strand
GTTGGGAGCGGGCGGCTTCGTTCCTTGGACGCATGCGACATTATGACAAGATAGTTGAGAAGATACTTTCAGCATCTTGCCTAGGAAAAGGAGGTTATTCGATCTTGTTTTGAGAAGATGTAAGGATAGTTCAGCCACCCGCGGCCGCGGCCGCGGTGATGCTTTCGAGCTGCTGATGCGCCTCGAGCCAGCGCTCTTCGAGCACGGCCACTTCGGCGGCGATGTGTGCGAGCTGCCGGCCGGCGTCGGCGATCGCTGAAGGGGCGAGGGTGCTGCTGGCGAGCGCGGCCTCGTGCCGCGCGCGTTCGGTGCCGAGCTTGGCCAGGCGCTGATCGATCGTTGCCAACTCGTTGCGCAGCGGGCGCGTTCTGTCGGCAAGCTTCGACCGAGCCTGGCCTTGAGTCTTGCGGTCGTCGCGTGACTTGGTCGGCGTTGGTGCTGGCTTGGTGGCCACTTGCGGCGCGGCGACAGCTACGCTCGCCGCTCCCGGCACGGGCGGCGCCGGCTGCCCACGCGCCGCGGCGCGCGAGACCTCGAGCAACCACTTCTGGTAGTCGTCCAGATCGCCATCGAACGGCAGCACGCCGCCGCGCGTGACCAGCCAGAACTCGTCGCAGACTTCGCGCAGCATCGCGCGGTCGTGGCTGACCAGCATCACCGTGCCTTCGAATTCGTTGAGCGCCATCGACAGCGCTTCGCGCGTCGTCAGATCCAAGTGGTTGGTCGGCTCGTCGAGCAGCAGCAGGTTCGGGCGCTGCCAGACGATGCCGGCCAGCACCAGGCGCGCGCGCTCGCCGCCGGACAGCGTGCCGACGGTCTGCTTGACCATGTCGCCGCCGAAGTTGAACTGGCCGAGGAAGTTACGCAGGCCTTGTTCGCGCCCGTCCTGGCCGGGCACGTTCAACTCACGCGCCAGGCGTGTCATGCGTTGCAGCGGCGTGTCGTCTTCGGTCAGCAGGTCCATCTCCTGCTGCGCGAAGTAGCCGATCGTCAACCCTTTGCCTTCGGTCATCGTGCCGGCGATCGGTTTCAGCGCACGGGCGATGGTTTTCACGAGCGTCGATTTGCCCTGGCCGTTGGCGCCGAGGATGCCGATGCGCTGGCCGGCCATCACGGTGCGGTTGACGTTGTGAACGATGGTCGTTTTGCCGTAGCCGCACTCGAAATCGCGCATCGCCAGCATCGGGTTCGGCAGGTTCTGCGGCTCGCGGAACTCGAATGCGAAATCGCTCGCCGTCAGCACCGGCGCGATGCGCTCCATGCGCGCCAGTGCCTTGACGCGGCTCTGCGCCTGTTTGGCCTTGCTCGCCTTGGCTTTGAAGCGGTCGATGAAGCGCTGCAAGTGCTCGATGCGCTCCTGCTGCTTGCCGAACGCCGCCTGCTGCTGGCTCATGCGCTCGGCGCGCATCTCTTCGAAGCCCGAGTAGTTGGCGCCGTAGCGCGTCACGGTGCCTTCATCGACATGCAGCGTCACCTTGGTCACCGCATCGAGAAATTCGCGGTCGTGACTGATGATGACCAGCGTGCCTGCAAAACGCAGCAGCCAGGCTTCGAGCCAGACCAGGGCGTCGAGGTCGAGGTGGTTCGTCGGTTCGTCGAGCAGCAGCAGATCGGCCGGGCACATCAGCGCGCGCGCGAGCTGCAATCGCATGCGCCAGCCGCCGGAAAAGCTGTTCACCGCCGCGTCGAGTTGCTCGCTGCGAAAGCCCAGGCCGAGCAGCATCGCCTGCGCGCGCGAGCGGGCGTCGAAGCCGCCGGCTTCTTCGATCAACAGGTGCGCATCGGCCATCGCGTGGCCGTCGTGCGACTCTTCTGCTGCGGCGAGAGCGGCCATCGCCGCAGCCAGCGGCAAATCACCTTCGAGCACGTAATCGGTGGCGCCCTGGTCGGTCTCTGGCATGTGTTGCGCCACTTCGCCCAGGCGCCAGCGCGGCGGCATCTCCACGTCGCCGGCGTCGGCATGCAGCCGGCCGGCCATCAAAGCGAACAAGCTCGACTTGCCGGCGCCGTTGCGGCCGACGAGGCCGGCGTTCTCTCCGGGGTTCAAGGTGAAGGTCGTGCCTTGCAGCACGACTTTGGCGCCACGGCGCAGGGTGACGTTGCGGACGGTGATCATGTTGGTTCTATGAGATCCCACTTGTTGCCGTAGAGATCGTGGAACACGATCACGCGGCCGTAGGCTTCGTTGCGCGGCGCGTCTTCGGCGAAGCGCACGCCACTCGCGCGCAGATGGGCGATGTCGGCGTCGAAGGTGTTGGTGTGCAGGAAGAGGAAGACGCGGCCACCGGTCTGGTTGCCGATGGCCGCTTGCTGTTCGGGCGTGGCGGCTTGAGCGAGCAGCAAGGAGGCGCCGCCGTCGTGGCCCGGTGCAACGACGACCCAGCGCTTCGTCGCGGACATCGGCGTGTCTTCGACGAGGGTGAAGCGCATGGCGCGGGTGTAGAAATCGATCGCCTCGTCGTAGTCGCGCACGACGAGGCTGATCATCGCGAGCCGCTTCATGCCAGGGCCTCGCGCGTGATGAGCACGACCTGATTGTCGGTTTCGTGCGTGGGCAGGTAGGCGAACTCGAGCTGCGGGAACGACGCTTCGAAGTTTGCGGCTTCGTGGCCGATCTCGAGCACGAGCACCGCGTGTTCGGTCAGGGTGTTCGTGGCCTGATCGAGCAGCGTGCGGATGAAGTCCATGCCGTCAGCACCGCCGGCCAGCGCCAGTTCGGGCTCGGCGCGGTACTCGGCGGGCAGCGCGGCCATCGAGTCGCTGTTGACGTAGGGCGGGTTGCACAGGATCGCGTCGTAG
>JANMHY010000694.1:0-3673 GCA_031375525.1 Burkholderiales bacterium | reverse complement strand
GGGCGCTGGTGGCGCAGGCGCCAGCCGACAGCCAGCAGCGCGATCGCAGCAGCGCCGATGCCGGCCAGCCGTAACTCGATCGGCACGTGCACATGCTCGCTGGCGAACTTGGCGAGGAAGGCCAGGCCGATGAAGAGAATGCCGACGCCCGCCTTGACGATGGTGTTGCCGCCGAAGAACCATTGTTTGATCGGCTCGAGCGGGTTCGGCCGCGGCGCTGCGGCGGGTGGGCGTGCCACCGGCGGCGCCGGCGCAACGATCTCCGGCGGCATCGTCGGTTCGAAGTCGCGCGCGGCGATGTCGGGTTCTTGCGTCGCTGCCGTCGGCTGCGGCGTCGCGATGCGTTCGGTGGCGTGCGGCTGGCTCAACACGCGCACCACCTGTTCCAGATCGGCGATCACGCGCGCCTGCCGCAAAGAGCGCATGGCCAACCACGCCAGCACCGCGCCCACCAGCGCGTCGAACGCGCCACCCCAAACGGCACCGGCAACGAGGCCGATCACGATCGCAATCACCAGCGGCATTTGGACCCTTTCACGCAAAGCGACAGAACCACTGTAGCCGTCGCTTACACAGCGGCCCGCGTTCGCTTCCAGGTATCGCGTGGCGAGACCGCCGGCCTCGCGGATCAGTGCTGGCCGTTCGTGAGCTGCGCCAGCTCTTCGGCATCGAACCCCGCACGCCGCCGCGCGTCGAGGTTGAACGGCGGCTTCGGCCGCGGCGCGTGGTGGGTGACGAGCAAGTGCTCGAAGTGCGCGATCGGATCGAGCCCGTCACGCGCGCACAGCCAGCGGTACCAGCGATTGCCGATCGCCACATGGCCGACCTCGTCGCGCAGGATCACATCGAGGATTTCCACCGCGCGCTGGTCGCCCGCCTGCGCGAGCTTGGCCTGCATCGGCGGCGTGGCGTCGAGGCCGCGCGCTTCGAGCGTGCGCGGCACCAGCGCCATGCGGGCGACGATGTCGTGCTTGGTCTTCTCGACCATCGTCCACAGGCCGTCGTGCGCGTCGAAGTCGCCGTAGGTGTGGTCAAGCGTGGCCAGGTGTTCGATGAGCAGGCTGAAGTGCAACGCTTCCTCCGCCGCGACACGCGCCCAGTCGCGGTAGTAGTCATCGGGCATGTCGGCGAAACGCCAGATCGCATCGAGCGCCAGGTTGATGGCATTGAACTCGATATGGGCCACGGCGTGCAGCAGCGCCGCGCGGCCGTGGGGCGTGTGCAGCGAGCGCCGCGGTACGTTCACCGGCGACACGAGCGCCGGCCGCGCCGGGCGGCCCGGCAGGCCGGCGGGTTCGGGCAGCGCGACAGTGGCGTCGATCGTCAACGCCACCGGATCGTTGAACCCCTGGCGTGTACCGCTCGCCTTGGCCAAGGGAGCGGCGAGGCTCAACAACTCGAGAGCGCGGCGGCGCAGGTCCATCGCGAGATTGTGGCCGTCTGTTCGCGGCCAGGAGGAGTCGCTCGGTGTCACGAGCATCTACTGAGGATTATCGTCAGGCGAGCGCTTCCTCGAGGGGCGCCACGACGTGCTCTGCTTCGGCAGTTGCGAGGCATGTGGCGACCCACTCGGCGCACATTGCCTGCCACAGCACTTCACCGCCACACTTCAACTCGTTTGCCGGAGCCTTCACCCAATCGTGGTGCTCCGGCAGTGTCATCGCACGGTCGCACGCGTTGTGAACGAGCGAGCTGTCGCGACCGATCCGAGCCCACACGTTCGCCCACCCCTTTTCGTGTAAGCCACCAAATACCACATGCTCCGGCGTGTCGCTTCCAGGCAGTAAGTGACATCCCGCCATCGGACTGCTGTCGCCGTCGAGGAAGACACACGTCGGCCGAGTAAACCTGTTCTGCGACGACATAAGCCCGAGTGCTTGCCCGACCTGCGAGCTGCCGTATGGCACGATTGCGCAGCGGGCAAAGTAGTCTTGGGCGTGTGCGGACAGAATCTCGCTTAGCAACGCCTTCGCTGCCTCGTCCTCTACATAGACGTCGCACTCTGGATGACTTTCGTCGTCCATCTTTGTCATCGCGAATTGCGGGCTGACGCCCGGTGCAATTACTTTAGTTCCGCCAGACTCAAGAATTTGCATCCGTGCATCCTGCGGTAGCTCTTTGAACCGTGGAATACCGGGCGCGTGCGTTGTCCACGCTCGGCGGCGTGATGCGCATCGGCATGTTCATCGGCCCGTTCGCGTCGGCCGCGGCGATCCATTGTTTCGGTATCGCCGGCGCTTATGGTGTGGCCATCGGTGCGCTGCTGCTGTCGGGCCTCGTCGCGGCGCGCATGCCCGATCTCGAAGCCAAGGCTGCGCTGGCGGAGGCAACGGCGGGTGCCGTGGCCGCAGCGCCGACCGTGCTATCGACGCTGCGCGATCACCGCCACGGCTTCGTCACGCTCGGCATCGGCGTGATGCTGGTCAGCGCCGTGCGCGCCACGCGGCAGGTGGTGATCCCGCTGTGGGGCGACCAGCTCGCGCTCGAGGCTTCGGTGACGTCGCTGATCTACGGCCTGGCCGGCGGCATCGACATGCTGGTGTTCTATCCCGCGGGCAAGGTGATGGACCAGAAGGGCCGGCGCTGGGTGGCGGTGTCGTCGATGCTGATCATGGGCGTGGCGCTGCTGGCCACACCGCTGACGCACGGCGCTGGCACGCTGCTGCTGGCCGCTTGTGCGATCGGCTTCGGCAACGGCATCGGTTCGGGCATGTTGATGACGATCGGCGCCGATCATTCACCGCGCGTCGGGCGCGCGCATTTCCTCGGGGTGTGGCGGCTGATGTCGGACATCGGCGCTTCGTGCGGCCCGGCGGCGCTGTCTTTTCTGGCCGCGACGATGTCGCTCGGCGCCGGCATCGCCGCCATCGGCGTGATCGCGTTCGCAGCAGCGGCGCAGTTGGCGTATTGGATTCCCCGCGCTGCCGCTCACCACTGATTGCGCAACTCGCGCAACTTGACGAACACGGTCTTCGCATCGGGCTTGTCGGGCAAATCGGGAAAAGCCTCGCGCAGCGCCGCAATCACGCTCGGGCTCGACAGGCGCAGGAAGGTGTTGATCTGCTTTTCTTCGTGCAGCGTGGTCACGCGCGCACTCGTCGGGTCGTGCCCCGTCACCTCGGGCAACAGCGCCTTGGCTGCAGCGTTGTCGGGCTCGCGGGCGAGCGTGAAGCGCAGGTTGTTTTCGATGTAATCGTGGCCCGGATAGACGTGTGTGTCGGTGGGCAGCTTGGCGAGTTGATCGACGAACGTCGCGTACAGGTCTTCCGCATTGCCGCCGTTGTGGCAGTTGCCGGCGCCGGCGTTGAACAGCGTGTCGCCGGAAAAGAGAGCCGGCTGTTCGGTGTGCGAGCGCAGGCAGATGTGGCACATCGTGTGGCCCGGTGTGTCCATGCATTCGAGCTCGACCGTCTTGCCGACCTTGATCACATCGCCGGCCTTGACGCCGCGGTCGACGCCGGCGATGCGAGCGCCTGCGCGGTGGTGCGCGATCACCTTCGCGCCGGTTGCAGCGACGACGGCCGCATTGCCGCCGGTGTGGTCGTGGTGCTCGTGCGTGTTGAGGATCTGCGTGATCTGCCAGCCCCTGTCCTTGGCCGCAGCCAGGCACTTCTGGTGGTCCAGCGGATCGATGGCAAGGGCCTCGCCGCTCTCGGGGCAAGCGATCAGGTAG
>JANMHY010000678.1:0-1867 GCA_031375525.1 Burkholderiales bacterium | reverse complement strand
TTCATCGTGCCGAGCTTCATCGTGTTCGAGCGCGGCTCGAAGACGGCCAGCCCGCGCTGCACGCCGACGCGCGGGCGCAAGCCGCCCACCGTGGCGCGGATCGCAGTCGGGTGGTGCGCAAAGTCGTCATACACCTTGACGCCGCCGGCCTCACCGATCAGCTCCATCCGCCGCTTGGCGTTTTCGAACTTGCCGAGCGCCGCCGCCGCGGCTTCGGGCGCCACGCCCACATGCTCAGCGGCGCTGATCGCCGCCAGCGCGTTCAACTGGTTGTGCTCACCTTGCAGCGCCCATTCGACGCGGCCGATCTTCAAACTGCCGCGCAGCACGTCGAAGGCATGCGGCTCGCCGCGCGCGCGCAACGCGCCGGGCTCTTCGCGCAAGGCGCCGAAGCGCACGACCTCGCTCCAGCAGCCGCGCGTCAGCACGCGCTGCAAAGCCTCGTCGCGCGCGTTAACGACCAGGCGGCCCTTCGAAGGCACCGTGCGCACGAGGTGGTGGAACTGCGTTTCGATCGCTGCGAGATCCGCAAAGATGTCGGCGTGGTCCATCTCGAGGTTGTTCAGGATCGCCGTGCGCGGCCGGTAGTGCACGAACTTGCTGCGCTTGTCGAAGAGGGCCGTGTCGTACTCGTCGGCTTCGATGACGAAATGTTTTCCTGCACCCAACCGCGCCGAGATGCCGAAGTTCATCGGCACGCCGCCGATCAGGAAGCCCGGCTTTAGGCCGGCAGCCTCGAGAATCCAGGCCAGCATTGCGCTCGTTGTCGTCTTGCCATGCGTGCCGGCGACCGCCAGCACATGCTGGTGCTTGAGCACATGCTCGTGAAGCCACTGCGGACCGCTCGTGTAGTCGGCGCCGGCGTCGAGGATCGCCTCCATCAGCGCAAAGTCTTGCGAGCGCGCGCGCGTGACGACGTTGCCGATCACGAACACATCGGGCTTCAAGCGCATCTGGTCGGCGGAAAAGCCTTCGATCGGCTCGATGCCGAGGGCACGCAGCTGATCGCTCATCGGCGGATAGACATTGGTGTCGCAGCCCGTGACCTGGTGCCCGGCCTCGCGCGCGATCGCCGCGATGCCGCCCATGAAGGTGCCGCAGATGCCGAGGATGTGGATGTGCATCGGCAAATTCTAGGCCGCGGCCCGGTTCGGGTCAGAGGGTGGCGAAGGCTTTGCGGGCCGCCGCCAGCGTCGCGTCGATGTCGGCCGCCGAGTGCGCGGCGCTGACAAAGCCGGCCTCGTACAACGCCGGTGCGAGGTACACGCCTTGCTCGAGCATGGCGTGGAAGAAGCGGTTGAAGCGCTCTTTGTCAGTCGCCATGACGGTGCTGCAGTTCTGCGGCAGGGCAGCGGTGAAGAAGAAGCCGAACATGCCGCCTTCGCTGTCGCTGCAAAACGGCACGCCCGCGGCTTTGGCTTCGCGCGCCAAGCCATCGGCGAGCGAGCGTGTGCGTGCCGACAGCGCGTCGAAGAAGCCGGCCTTGGCGATCTCGCGCAGCGTTGCCAGGCCGCAGGCCGTGGCCACCGGGTTGCCGGAGAGCGTGCCGGCCTGATAGACCGGACCCAGCGGCGCCAGTTGCGACATCACGTCTTTGCTGCCGCCAAACGCCGCCAGCGGCATGCCACCGCCGATGACCTTGCCGAACACGCTGACATCGGGCTTGAAGCCGGGGATCGATTTCGCATAGACGCTTTGCGAACTGCCCAGGGCAACGCGAAAGCCTGTCATGACCTCGTCGAACACCAGCAGCGCGCCATCGCGCGTGCACAGCTCGCGCAGCCGCGACATGAAGGGCATGCTGGCGCGCACGAAGTTCATGTTGCCGGCGATCGGCTCGACCATCACGCAGGCCAGCTCGCGCGGG
>JANMHY010000627.1:0-1535 GCA_031375525.1 Burkholderiales bacterium | reverse complement strand
CGTGCGGCGCATCGGGGTAGATGACGAACTCACTCTTCTTCGCAGCGCTGCTGCCAGCCGACAACGCCGCCTTCATCTTCTCCACCGTGTCGAGTGGAATGCCGGTGTCCTTCTCGCCATACAAACCGAGCACCGGCGCTTGCAGATTCGCCACCGCGTTGACCGGGTGCGACGTTTGCAGCGCATTGGTTTCGCCGACCAGCTTGCCGTACCAGGCCACACCGGCCTTCACACCGGGGTTGTGCGCGCTGTACAGCCAGGTGATGCGCCCGCCCCAGCAAAAGCCGGTGACGCCCAGCCGGCTCGTGTCGCCGCCGTTGGCGCCGGCCCAAGCCACGCAGGCATCGAGGTCGCCCATCGCCTGCGCGTCGGGCACCTGGCTGACGACCTCGCTCATCAGCTTGGCGATTTCGCCGTAGCTGCCGGCGTCGCCCTGGCGCACGAACAGTTCCGGCGCAATGGCGAGAAAGCCTTGCCGCGAAAAGCGCCGCGCCACATCGGCGATGTACTCGTGCACGCCGAAGATTTCGCTCACCACCAGCACCACCGGCAGCTTGCTCTTGGCCGCAGGCATTGCGCGGTAGGCGGGCATCTTGAAGTCGCCGACGTTGATCGTGACCTCGCCGACGGTCAGCCCATCGCTGCTGGTCTTGACCTGCGTCTGCGCTTCGACCGGCATCACCGCTGCTGCAAACCCTGCGCCGACGCTGGTGCGTGCAAAGTCGCGGCGGCTGAAGGCGCGTGAGGGCGTGAGGCTGTCGAGTTCGGCTTCGATCGTCATGAGCAACTCCAGTGAACCTTGATCGCGCAAGACCGCAGATTCTAGAAGGCAAGCACAATCGGCCATGCCTTCTATCGCCGTGCCTGCAGCCGACGCGCCCCTGGCCGCGATCGACATGGGCTCGAACAGCTTTCGCGTCGAGATCGCGCGCCTGGTGCGCGGCCGCTACGAGCGCATCGACTACGTCAAGGAAACAGTGCGCCTGGGCGCCGGCCTCGACGCCAACGGCGAGCTCGGCGACGAAGCCGCCGAGCGCGGCCTGGGCACGCTGCGCCGCTTCGCCACGCGGCTGCAAGGCTTTGCGCCGGCACAGGTGCGCGCGGTGGCCACGCAAACGCTGCGCGAAGCAAAGAACCGCGATGCCTTTCTGCTGCGCGCGCAGGCCGCGCTGGGCTTTCCCGTCGAGGTCATCTCCGGCCGCGAAGAAGCGCGCCTCATCTACGCCGGCGTGGCCCGCCTGCAGCCGAGCGAGCGCACGCGGCTGGTCATCGACATCGGCGGGCGCTCGACGGAGATGATCCTCGGCCGCGGCGACGAGCCGATCAAGGCCGAGTCGTTTGCCGTCGGCAGCGTCAGCCTGTCGATGCGCCACTTCGGCGATGGTGTGCTGAGTGCCGAGGCCTTTCGCGCCGCGCAGGTTGCCGCGGGCGCCGAACTCGAAGAAGCGCTGCAGCCGTTCGCCGCATCGAACTGGGAAGAAGCGCTCGGCTCGTCGGGCACCGCGGGCGCGGTGTCGCAACTGCTGGTGGCGATG
>JANMHY010000597.1:0-2535 GCA_031375525.1 Burkholderiales bacterium | reverse complement strand
GAGCTTAGAGCGATGGCAGAAGGCGGTGGAGGCCATTCAAACAATAGTCATAGGCCCTCCAAGCGTAGGAGGCACGCAAAGGATCGAGTACGTGAGCGGGCTTTCGCTCGACATTCGGTCTGACTACATCACCTGCGATGACCACGACCTGGAGGCTAAAGTTGTGCAAGCGTTCGGATTCTTGGCTCCGAAAAATGCAAGAGCGGGCAACCTGATGCGGTACGTCATAGCATCTGTACTCGATGAGTTCCCGCAGCTATTGCCTAGTGATCTGTTGGTGACATTTGACGCCCTTCTGACTGCTGAACTCTCGTAGGTGATCCCTGGAGGGATGCTTCACCGCCCCGGAGGGGCTGTACGTGCTCAGGGCAACCGCTGCAACGCGGACGCTCACGCATCAAATCTCAATGGCCACGACCGACGCTCCGCCTCTCCAACACCACCCGCTGCGGCCTCTCCCCCTCGGCCTTCGCACTGATCGGCGCCGGCGGCAGCCGGTCGTCGCCGGGCTCGATCACGAAGTGATGTTCGAGCGAGTACCACGGCCCTTGCACATCGTCGGCCGGCGCGGGCTCGCTCGCCGCGTCGTGCCGCACGTACTGGCCCACCAGCGCGCGCGTCACGGCGAACTGCACGTCGGTGTCGAGGTACGGATCGTCGCTCGAATAGACCTGCGAGAACTGCGCCTTGTAGCCGGGCTTGTGGATCAGGAAGTGGATGTGCGCCGGGCGCATGTTGTGCCGGCCCTGCGCGCGCAGCAGCGCGCCCACCGGGCCGCTGGTCGGGATC
The DNA here is from genome assembly GCA_031375525.1 of Burkholderiales bacterium. Lineage (GTDB taxonomy): Bacteria > Pseudomonadota > Gammaproteobacteria > Burkholderiales > Burkholderiaceae_C > CADEEN01. The sequence continues at coordinate 1,746 of JANMHY010000597.1, read as the reverse complement.
GGGTAGGCGGCGGGCTTGATGCTGCGAAAGGCGATGCGGCCCTGCGCGTCGGTGATCAATCGGCCGCGCAGGTTCATGTCGGCCAGCGCCGGGTCCTGGTTTTCGTAGAAGCCTTCGCTGCTGGCCTGCCAGACATGCACCTCGGCGCCTTCGACCGGCAGGCCTTGCATGTCGCGCACCCAGGCGCTGACGAAGACCGGATCGCCGGGCGTGGGTGCGTGCACGATCGAGCCGCCTTGCTCGACGAGCGGCGCGCCCTGGCGCCAGAACGGGCCCATCAGGTTGGCGGTGGTTTCGCGTTCGCCGCGGTTGCCGTTGTTGAGCAGGCACACCAGCGCCGAGATGCCGAGCGACCCCGACGCGAGCACGACCTCATTGTGCGACGGCGTGGTCATCTGGCCGAGCTGCGCGATCGTGCGGCACGCTTGCAGGAACTCGCCTTCGGTGAGCCGCGCTTCCTGCACGAAGGCGTGCAGGTGGCGCACCGCGGCCGTCATGATCTCGCGCCAGCGCACGTCGTCGGCACGCTGCAACTCCGCGAGCACCGCGGCGGTGACGTCCTCGGGCGTGCGCGCGATCACGCCGCTTGCGCGTGTTGCTGTTGTTCGGCGGGCCGCACCGCGCCGATGCGCGCCACCGCGTCGCGCGCCGCGATGTAGGCGAAGACGAGGCCCGGGCCGAGCGTGATGCCGGGCGCGGGATAGACGCCGCCCATCACCGACTGCATGTCGTTGCCCGCGGCGTAGAGGCCGGCGATCGCGCGACCTTGCGCATCGAGCATCCGTGCCTGGTCGTCGGTGGCGAAGCCGGTGGCCGCGCCGATATCGCCCGGGTAGAGCTTGACGGCGTAGAACGGCGCGCGCTCGATCGGGCCCAGGCTCGGGTTGGGGCCGTGCCAGGTGGCGTCGCCGTTGGCGCGCTGGTAGGCGGTGGTGCCGCGGGCGAACTCGGGGTCGGTGCCGCTTTGCCAGTAGCCGTTGAAGCGTTCGATCGTCTGCATCAGATTCGATTCGGGCAGGTTGAGCTTGCGCGCGAGTTCGCCGATCGAGTCGGCCTTCGTCAGGTAGCCGTCTTTCAATGCCGAGGCCAGGCCCATGCCCTTGGGCCGGACCACGCCCAGACCGTACTTGCGCAGGCCCTCGGCGTCGGTGATCAGGTAGGCCGGGATCGACGGCGCCGTCTTGTGTGCGGCCTGCATCGCGATGCCGAACAGGTGGTACGACGTGCTCTCGTTCAGGAAGCGCTTGCCTTGCCCATCGACCGTGATCGTGCCGGGCTTGGCGCGGTCGAAGACGAAATGCGGGAAGGCGGCGGTGCTGCCGTCGGGCCGCTTGCGCAGCGACACCGGGGCCCAGAAGGCGTGCGACAGCGGTGCGCTGGCGGCGCCGCGGCCCTTGGCGTCACCGTAGACGGCGCCGACGCTTTCGGCCAGGCCGTGCGCCTGCGCCTTGTGGCCGGGCGCGCCGGCGCACCACTGCATGTCGGTGCCGAGCAGGCGCGCTCGCCGTTCGGGGTCGCGATTGAAGCCGCCGCTGGCCAGCACCACGCCGCCGCGCACGGTGAGGTGTTTTTTCTGTCCGCGCTGTTCGATCGTGATGCCGGTGATCGCGCCGTCGCTGCCGCGCTGCAGCGCCACCGCCTGTGCTTCGGTGAGCAGCGTCACACCCCGCTCGCGCAGCGACAGCAGCAGGCGGCCGACCAGCGCGTTGCCCATCAGCAGGCGTGTGCCGCGCGAGTGCTTCAGAC
>JANMHY010000580.1:0-9000 GCA_031375525.1 Burkholderiales bacterium | reverse complement strand
GCCACGCAGGCGGTGATCGTCGGCAGCCAGGCCGCCGTGGTGCAAGGCCAGCTCAATTTCTCGCGCGACATGGAGCGCGAGGCCGACCGCATCGGCTTCGGTGTGCACCAGGGCGCGGGCTTTGCGCCGCAGGGCATGGCGGCGATGTTCGAGCGCCTGGAAAACGCCTACCGCCTGACCGACAGCGGCTCGTTCCCGTACCTGCGCTCGCACCCGCTGACGGTCGATCGCATCGGCGAAGCGCGTTCGCGCCTGGACGCCGTACCCGCCGCGCGTGCGCCGTTGCGGCCGACGCTCGACCACCAGTTGATGCAGGCCCGCGCCCGCGTGCTGATGGACCCCAACGTGCAAGCGCTGCGGCGCTGGCAGGCCATCGATGCTGCGGCCCAGAGCGGCGGCGACCGGCTGGCGTCGCTCTACGCCAGCGCGATGGCGTCGCTCGAATTGCGCGAGCCGGCTCGCGCGCAGGCCGCGCTCGATGCCGCAGCTTCGCTCATGCCGAAGGACAACGCCAACGCGCCCGCCGCTTTTGCGCTCGGCAGCTTGCAAGCCCAGGTCTGGCAGGCCAGCGGCCAAGCGTCGCGTGCGCTGGCCTGGTTCGATGCGCAGCGCGCACCGGCAGCCGGCCCGGCAGCGCGGCCGCTGATGCTGCTGCGCGCGCAGGCCGCGATCGACGTGGCACGCGCCGGCGGCTCCGGCGCTGCGGGGCCGGCGACGGCGTCGCTGCGCAACAGCACCGAGGCGCTGCAGACCTGGGTCGCCGAACACAAGATCGACGCCACGGCCTGGTCGCTGCTGGCGCAAGGCGCCGACCTGCTGGGGCTGAAGCTGCGCTCGATGCGCGCCGACGGCGAAGCGGCAGCAGCGCGCGGCGACCTGGTCGGCGCCATCGACCGCTTGCGCGCGGCGCAGCGTCAGGCGCGCAGCGGCAGCGCGGGTGCGCCGGACTTCATCGAGGTCTCGATCATCGACTCGCGGCTGCGCGACTTGACGGCTCTGCGCCGGGCGCAACTGGCCGAAGCGCGCGGCGACAAGAACCCGGACCGCGAACGCGAGCGCTAGGCTCGAAAAGCGGCAGCAGGCTGGCCAGCGCCGGGCCGCTCCTAAGCGGCCAGCGTTCCCCTCGGGGGACGCGAGCGCAGCGAGCTAGGGGCTCACAGTTTCGCGCGAAAAAATGCGCTCCACGGCGACGTCGATCACCATGCCGCACAGGCTGTAGATCAACGAGCCGATCAGCGCTGCCGCAAATCCGGCGACGTTGAAGCCGTTGAGCAGGTACGCCGCGGCCCAGAACATCAGCGCGTTGATGACGAACAGGAACAGCCCGAGCGTGATCAGCGTCACCGGCAACGTCAGCAGCACCAGCAGCGGCCGCACGATGGTGTTGAGCAGGCCGAGCACGAAGGCCGCGATCATCGCCACGCCGAAGCTGGCCACGGTGACGCCGGGATAGAGATAGGCCACCAGCAGCAGCGCGGCGGCCAGCAACAGCCAGCGAACGATGAGTTTGAGCATGGTCGGGTGAGGATAGCACCGGCCTTTGCGGTGACCGCGGACCCGCGAACGCGGGGCGAACAAACCCGCATGCACAAGTTGAACCATCTGTCGCGCCGTGTTCTCCCCATTGACCTTGTGTCGCTGACGCGACGAACATAACGGTCTCTTTCAGCAAGAGACGCGACTGCGGCGGCTTCGGAGCCAAGAGTTCCGGCGTGCCCCGCGGTCAATCGAGGTCTATCCATGAGGTCACCCACCATGACGTTGAAATCGAGTCTGCGCGGCCTGCTCCTTGCAGCCGCCGGCATGTCCCTGTTGTCGATGACGGCCCTTGCCGCCAGCGACGGCAAGGCGGCGCCCAAGAACACTGCCTACATCGTGCAGTTGGCTGAACAGCCGGTCACCGCGTATGCGGGCGGCGTCCCCGGCTACGCAGCGACCAAGCCGCGCAAAGGCCAGAAGATCAACCCGAACGATCCGCAGGTCTACAGCTACATGAGCTACCTGGCGGCGCGCCAGGACAGCCTGCTCAGCGGCGTCGGCGGCGGCAAGAAGCTCTACAACTACGGCTACGTGTTCAACGGCTTCGCCGCCGAGCTGACCGAAGCGCAGGCGCAAAAGCTGGCGCTGTCGCCGGGTGTGCTGGCCGTGACCAAGGACGAGATTCGCAAGATGGATACCGCGAGCACGCCGGCCTTTCTGGGCCTCACCGGCAGCGCTGGTTTCTGGGCCACCAAGGCCAAGGGTGAAAACGTCGTCATCGGCATGGTCGACAGCGGCATCTGGCCGGAACACCCGAGCTTCTCGGACCGCACCGGCGTCAACGGCAATGGCACCAAGGACGGCAAGCTGGACTACCGGCAGATTCCGGGCTGGAACGGCCGCTGCGTTCCTGGCGAAGGCTTCACGGCCAGCAACTGCAACCAGAAGCTGATCGGCGCCCAGTTCTTCAATGCGGGCTTCGGTGGCAATGCCGGCATCAAGGCTCTGTTTCCGTATGAGTTCAACTCGCCACGCGATGCCGACGGACACGGCTCGCACACGGCCTCGACGGCAGGCGGCAATGCCAGCGTGCCAACCACCGGCCCGGCTGCGGTGTTCGGCAGCATCAACGGCATCGCACCGCGGGCCCGCATCTCGGCCTACAAGGTCTGCTGGGGCAACAACGGCGAGGGCGGCTGCGCCACCGCTGACAGCGTTGCGGCGATAGACCAAGCCGTTGCCGACGGCGTGGACGTCATCAACTTCTCGATCAGCGGCACCAGCACCAACTTCCGTGACCCGGTGGAGATCGCGTTCCTGTTCGCCGCCGATGCCGGCGTCTTCGTGGCCGCTTCGGCCGGCAATTCCGGGCCGGCCTCCAGCACGGTCGCGCACCCGAGCCCGTGGTTGACCACGGTGGCCGCAGGCACCCACAACCGCGATGGTTTGGGCTCGGTGACGCTGGGCAACGGCGTAACCTACACGGGCTCTTCGGTGGCCCCGGCGCTGGCCTCCAAGCCGCTGATCGACTCGGTCGCCGCCAGCCTGCCCGGCGCCGACCCCGCGGCAGCCGCCCTGTGCTTTACCGCCGGCGACAACGGCGGCACGCCGGTGCTCGACCCGGCCAAGGTGGCCGGCAAGATCGTCGTCTGCGACCGCGGCGTCAACGCGCGTATCAACAAGAGCCAGGCGGTGCTCGATGCGGGTGGTGTCGGCATGATCCTGGTGAACACCAGCGCCAATTCGATCAACGCCGACCTGCATGCCGTGCCGACCGTGCATCTGCAGAACACCGGCCGCGCAGCGGTCAAGGCCTACGCGGCGGCCACTGGCGCAACGGCGACGATCAATGCCGCGTCGATCATCTTCAACGCGCCGGCGCCGTTCACCGCAACGTTCTCGTCGCGCGGCCCGTTGCGGGCCGGCGGCGGCGACCTGCTCAAGCCCGACCTGATCGCGCCAGGGCAGGACATCATCGCTGCGGTTTCGCCGATCGGCTACAACGGCCGGCTGTTCGACTCGCTCAGCGGCACCTCGATGTCGAGCCCGCACGTGGCCGGCCTGGCCGCGCTGCTGAAGGAGCTCAAGCCCGGCTGGTCGCCGATGGCGATCAAGTCGGCGCTGATGACCACGGCGGCCGATGTGCTCGATGGCGGCACGCCGCCTGCTTCGGAAAACAACCCGGTGCTGATCTTCCGCCAGGGCGCAGGCCATGTGCGGCCGAACGCGGCAGCCGATCCGGGCCTGGTTTTCGACTCCAACTTCGGCGACTGGCTGGGTTTCTTGTGCGGCACGCAACTGCCGACGTCGTTCTGCACCTCGGCCGGCGTGCCGGTGCTCGACCCGAGCAACCTGAACACGGCGTCGATTGCCATCGGTGATTTGGCGGGAGTGCAAACCATCACCCGCCGCGTCACCAACGTCAGCGGCAACCCGGCCACCTTTACGGCTTCAACCACCGGGCTGGCCGGATTCAACGTCGTCGTCACACCCGCGTCGTTGACGCTGGCCGCGGGCGAGACCAAGTCGTTCACGGTGACCTTCGCCCGAACCACGGCGGCGCTGAACGCGTACACCGGTGGTCAGTTGAGGCTCAGCAATGCCACGCACAGCGTGCGCGTGCCGGTGGTGTTGCGGCCGGTCGCATTGGCCGCACCGGCGCAGGTCGGCGGCTCGTACAGCGTCACCTTCGGCTACGACGGGGCGTTCTCGGCCACAGCGCGGGGTCTGGTGCCGCCCAGCGCGGCGAATGGATCGGTGGCCACCGGCGGCACGGTCAGCTTCGCGGTCACCGTGCCAGCGGGCACGACCTTGGCCCGGTTCTCCCTGTTCGACAGCGAAGTCAGCCAGGCCAGTGACCTCGACCTCGAGGTCTACAACGCCGCCGGAACCTTGGTCGGTTCCAGCGGTGGCGCGACCACGGCCGAAGAGGTCAACCTCCTGAACCCTGCAGCGGGCGTCTACACCGTGCGCGTGCTCGGCTTTGCGGTGCCGGTGGGATCGGCCGACTTCAAGCTGTTCAGCTGGTCGCTCGGCTCGACGGCAGCCGGCAACATGACCGTCACCGCACCGGCTTCGGCAGTGACCGGTCAGACCGGCGCCATCACCATCACCACCACTGGCTTGAGCGCCGGCGCCAAGTACCTGGGCTCGGTGGTCTATGGTGGTCCTGCGGGTCTGCCCAACCCGACGATCGTGCGCATCGATCCGTAAGCATCACGCGACCCGTCACGCACAGCGCCCCGCCTCCCGCGGGGCGTTTTTCTTGGTGGACTCAAACCCGCGGATCGACCTCGCTCGGCAATGGCGTTTGCGCCCGCCCGGCCGGGCAGTGCAGCCAGCCGCCGCGCGCGCTCACGTGGTAGTCCAGCGGCACTGCCGTCGCAGCGCGCTCAGCGATGCGCACACGCCATCCGGGCACGAGCACTTGCGGATAAGACATGTTCGGCTGCGGACACCCCAGCGCGCCATCGCGCCACGTGACGGGCTCGACCGCAACGACGTGCAGCAGCGCCGCCGGCACGCCGCTGCGACGGGCGGCGTCATCGAGCAGCGCTGGCAAGACAGTGCGCATGGCAGCGGGGTTCACGCTGCTGCGATTCTGCGACGCCACGTCGGCGGCGGCGCAAGCAATCAGCAACGCCGCCGACAGCGACGCTGCGGCCAGGCGAGCCGAGCCCCAGCTTTGGCTCTTGTTCATTCTGGTCGTCAGCTCCGACTCGTCGACCTTGGCCATCACGAAGGCTCCGCCCATCTTCCTCGTGTCCCACGTTGTTGACGCCCTCGGTCGACCTGCAACGAACGTCTGGTCTCCGCGTTGGCGGCCGAACACCACCTGCTCTGCGGTGAGCTGATGATGGTTCTGATTTTCATCGGTACCTCGTCGCAGGTCATCGGTGGCCACAAGGTTGCGGCACTGATCTCACTCGGCGCAATGATTTCCATCGTCGCCATCACCGCGCAGCAGCCCGTGTAGGGCGCAGCGACGATCGAGCGCGCGGCGTTCACGCAGCGCACGCAGAGCACGGCGAGTGCGCCGCGAGTGACGCCACAGAGCGACAAAAGCAGCGCCACAGAGGGCAGAAAGTGCTTTTTCAGAGGGCAAACCGCTTTGCTTCCCTCTGAACACGCATTACCATTCGCGCCGCACGGAGGTTGATGAGTAAGACAGCTCATGTGGCTGTCACCGTACTCCGGCACATCAACAACACTTTGATGGAGTGAATCAAAATGGCAACTGCGAAAAAGGCGGCGAAGAAAGCTCCCGCCAAAAAGGCCCCGGCCAAGAAGGCCATGGCCAAGAAGCCGCCGGTGAAGAAGGCCGCTGCGAAGAAGGCCCCGGCCAAGAAGGCCGCACCGGCGAAGAAGGCTGCCCCGGCGAAGAAGGCCGCACCGGCCAAGAAGGCTGCGGCTCCCGCGAAGAAGCGTGCTCCTAACGCTGCCTTCATGAGGGCGATGACGCCCTCGGCCGCTCTGGCTGCGATCATCGGCGACAAGCCGCTGCCGCGCACCGAAGTGACCAAGAAGGTCTGGGAGTACATCAAGAAGAACAAACTGCAAGACGCGGTCAATCGCCGGATGATCAATGCCGACGCCAAGCTGAAGGAAATCTTCAAGAAGGCGCAAGCATCGATGTTCGAGATGACCAAGCTGATCAACGGGCATCTGAAGTAAGACGCTCGTTGGTCTTGAAGAAGCCGGCCTCGAGCCGGCTTTTTTGTTTTCTGCCGGCGGTGCTGTCAAGCCTGCGCGGCAAGACGCCGATCGACAAAGTCCAGCCGGTCCTGGCCCCAGAAAATCTCGCCGCCCACCACATAGCTCGGCGCGCCGAAGACACCGGCCTCGATCGCGCGCTGCGTGTTGGCTTCGTAGCGCTCGGCCACCGCCTGCGAGTGCGCGTCTTCGAGCCGCCGCGCCGTCAGCTCGCGCTCCTCGAGCAATGCTGCCAGCGTGGCCTCGTCGGCAATGTTGCGGTCTTCGACCCAGACCGCACGCAGCACGGCGTCGGTGATGTGCATCGCTGCGTCGGCGCCGTCGTGCTGGGCCACCGCGATGATCAGCCGGGCGGCATCGTCGCCGGCCACCGGGAAGAACTTCGGCGCAACGTTCAGCGGCGCGTGCAGGTGTTCCGAGAAGCGCTGCATCTCCACGAGCCGGTAGGCTTGGCGCTGCGGCGCACGCTTGCCCAGCGGCAGACCGCCCGAGACCGGGAACACCTTGCCGCCGAGATCGACCGGAAGCACCTCGATGCGCGCGCCGTGCTTGCGCGCCACGTCCCAGAAACGCAGGTGGCCGAGGTAGGTCCACGGCGACTGCGGGGCAAAGTAGTACTGGACATCGGTGGCCATCGGTGCGCTCCTGGGCTGGCTTGCAATGGGCGCACGGTAGCCGATTGCCTCGGCCGCCGTCGCGCCGTGGATTCCCGCCCCCGACCCGGCGCCCTTCAACCTGGGGACGGACACACCTGCGCCACGCGCAGCGCAAGAAAATCTGGCGGTGTGAAGAAAGTCACGCCCTGTCCGCTAGGATGCGCACCCTCATGGTTTGGATGTCCCACCTGCTGGTTTTCCTGTTGTGCCTCGGCGCGGCGCTGCCGCCCGCGGCCCACGGCGCGCCAGCGCGCGCGCCACGCAGCGACACGCTGGCCCAGTGCAGTTGGGACCGGCCCGGGCGCAACGCCTTCACCGGCGACGTGGTGGCCGCCGTGGACCGCTACAGCGACATCCCCACGCCCGTGCGCGTGCGCCTGAAAGAACGCATGCAGGCCCGCGAGTACGACGACATGGTCGACATCCGCCGCGATTCGATCCAAGGCAAGTTCGAGTACGCGAGCACGATCCGGGAGATGCACTTCGGCAGCGACCGCGTCTGCCGCCAGGTGACGCGCAACAAGTGGACGGCCAAGACGCACGAACGCGGCCTCGTCTATTGCGAGAGCGAACACTGCATCCTCGTGCCGACCGTCTGCCGCAATGTCAGCCGCATCGATCGCAAGCCGGCCCTGGTGGCCGGCGACATGCTGAAGCCGCCGCCCGGTGTGCCGCCAGCGCCCGAGCTGGCGAGCGCCGGCCGTGACAGCGCCGCGGGCGCTGCAGCGCCGCAGTCGCCAGCAGAGCCGGTGACGTCATCATTTTCTGAAGCTGTGGCCGGCGCAGCGGTGCCGCTGTTCGGCCCGGTGGGCGACAGCCCACTGGGAGCGGGCTCGCCGCCTGCGGGCGTGACCGCGGCGCCGGGCGCCGGCAGCAGCGATGGCTTCGCGCCGGGTGAACTGCCCTTTGCGCCGCTGCTCTTCGTGCCCGGCGGTGGCGGTGGCGGGCCGGCGCCGTTGTCCGGCAGCGGCCCGGTCGGTGTCGTTCCCGATCCGGGTGGCGGCGGCGGCGGCGGCGGCGGTGGTGGTGCCGTGGACCCGGGCACACCGCCGGTGACGCCGGTGCCGGAGCCGGCCACCTGGGCCAGCCTGCTCTGCGGATTGGCGCTGCTGGCCGCTGCCGTGCGGCGGCGTCAGCGCGGCGGCGCGGCCGCGAGCACGCCGAAGTGCGCGACCCAGAAGCGCTCGTAGCGCGAACCGCGGCGCTGCACGCAGGCCAGGCCGACATCGCGGTACTCGGGCTGCATCAGGTTGGCGCAATGCGACGGGCTGGCCAGCCAAGCCTGTAGCGCATCGTCGATGTCGCTCTGCCCGGCGGCCAGATTTTCACCAGCGCCTGCGGCCGCATAGCCGACGCTGCGCAGCCGCACGCCCAGGCCGCGGTTGCGGGAATCGACGTGCGACAGCCGGTCTTGCACCGCCAGGTCGCGCGCCTGTTCGCGCGCGCTCATGGCGAGCCGGGACTCCCAGGTCAGGCGCTGCACGTCGGCGCCGGCGGTCGCGCATGGCGCCGGCTGGTGTCTCAAAGCATTGAGCTGCTCGACGGCGTGCAGCATCTGCTGCTCGTCGATGCACGGTTCGAGCGCTCCGCTGTCGGTCTGCGCAGCCGTGGCCGCGCCGCACACCGCCACAGCAAACGCCAGCGCGCGCCAGCGGCCAAGGCATCTGCGTTGCGGTGGGGAGAACGGCATGCATGCATTGTCGAAAGCCCACCTCGCCCGCACGAACGATGCAATTCACGTTCGTGCGCCGGCAAGGGTTTCAGCATGTGTCGAGCGTGAACGAGCTGTCAGCGCGCCAACAGCGGCGCCAGAAAACGCGCGGTGTGACTTTGTGCATGCACGGCCACCTGCTCCGGTGTGCCGGCCACCACCACCTCGCCGCCGCCGCCGCCGCCTTCGGGGCCCATGTCGATCACCCAATCCGCGGTCTTGATGACATCGAGGTTGTGCTCGATGACGACGATCGTGTTGCCGGCGTCGCGCAACTGGTGCAGCACTTGGAGCAGCAGCTCGATGTCGGCGAAGTGCAGGCCGGTGGTCGGCTCGTCCAAGATGTACAGCGTGCGTCCGGTGTCGCGTTTGCTGAGTTCGAGCGCGAGTTTCACCCGCTGCGCTTCGCCGCCCGAGAGCGTGGTCGCGCTCTGGCCGAGC
>JANMHY010000763.1:0-2909 GCA_031375525.1 Burkholderiales bacterium | reverse complement strand
ATCAGGTCGTCGGCCGTGATGTTCAATCCGGCGAAGCCAAAGTCAGCGAGCGCCGCAAGGACGCGCGCTGCGTTGTCTTTCGTCGCCCGAATCCAGAGGTCGATGTCGCCGGTGTAGCGCGGCCGGCCATGCGCGGCAAGCGCATAACCGCCGACCACCAGGTATTCAACCGCGTGCGCGTTGAACGAGGCGACAAACTCTTTGAAGCCGCGGTTCAGCATCGGCGGTGACACCTTCGTGGTCGCGGCGCAGTTGTTCGACGGCCGCGATGCGCTCGGCAACGCTGCGAGATAGCCAGTACCGCAGATCGTCGCGGGCTTGGTCTTTCAAACGCGTGATGCGCACAGCAGGTTGCATGACGGTTCGATTGTCGCTCAATGAAAGTCAGAGTCGCACGAGTGCATCGGTCAGCGGCGGCGTCGACGGTCAACGCCTCCGTTCAACCGCCTTCGTAAAGGATGAGCTTGCGCGCCTTCCGCGACCCGTCGATTTCTGCGAGCGTGCCGCCATCGGCAAAAAGCAGGTAGATCTCGTCGCCTCCCGACACCATGCCCCGCAGCACGCGTGCGGCGCGGACGGCGTTTCTGGTCGCCTCGGGCAGGGCGGCGACGGCGGGGCGGGGGTCATCTGGCGTGGTCACGACACCGAAGAACTGTTGGATGGTCTGCGTGTCGCGCGTGTAGTTGACGCCCATCCTCATCTTTCGACCATCGATCAGCACGGCCGCTCTTTGTTTTCCCCATTCGGCGACCTTGATCTGGGAGCCCACGGGGACAAAGGGCAGCTGGGGCAAAGACACCTCGTTGATCCAGTCATCGTCATAGCGGAGATTGGTCTTGGTGAAGACCGCGCCGTCCATCTGCTTGAGCAATTCGGGGTTGGGCGGCGCCGTGACCTTGCTGCCGGGGACTTCGATGCCTTTCGAGTCTTCGATCCAGACCTCGCGCCGAAACGGGTCCAAGAAGCCGTTGACGCGGTAGCGTTGGCCGGGGGCCAGGTCCACGTTGACGGTGCCGTCCACCCGGGGATCGCCGTCCTTGAAGGCCGCACGGAAGATCGAGCTGATAGGCGCGGAGCCCGTCTGAATGGCCAGCAGCTTGAGGGTGGCTTTGCCCGCCGGCACCGGGCGCGCCGTGCTCTGGATCACCATGTAGGCGCCGCGGCCTCGGCTGGCTTGCAGGCTCAATGTCAACGCGGTCTGTTGGACTTCCGCGCCGTTGACCTCGACAACCACGAAGAACGTGCCGCCGCCGGGTCCGCCGCCCTCGGCCGTGTCGGCGAGAACGGCGTTGGCGCTGTCCTGCGCGAAGGCGGCTCTGGACCAGAGCGACAAGGCGACCGCCGCCGAGACGGCGCGACGACGAGTGGGGTGATGCATGGTGGTTGAGCCTCGGCAGTGGCTTGCTACAGGATGGTGAGGTGCTGCGGCTTGGCGCCGTGAACGGCGTCGAGCGTGATCGCGCGATCGAGCGTCACGAGCGTGCCGCCGTGGCGGACGGCCAGCGCCAGCAAGTAGGCATCGGTGATCTGGTTGTGGCCGTGGATGCGCTCGAAGTTGAACAGCGTGTCGTCGGTGACCGACACGTCGTCGGCCCAGAACTCGTGGTCCAGCGTGGAGCAGGCGCTTTGCAGCTGTTGCCGGACGCGCGCCATGCCCAGTGGGCCACGGTTGGCGTAGCCCGGCAGGTTGAGCACGCGGACGACGCCGTTTTCGACCAAGGGGCAGGTGGCGAATTTGGCGCGCGGCCGCTCGACCAGCTGATTGGCCTCGGCAGAAAATTCGTGCGCATCGTCGAATAGCGCCACCCAGAGGTTGACGTCGAGCAGCAACCTGGCCATCAAATGCCTTCGCGATCCATCAGCTCACGCACATGCGCGGCAGTGATGATTTCGTCGCGCGCCGGCAGCAACGCAAAGCGGCCGCGCAGCTTGACGCGTGGCGCCGCATTGGCCGGACGCTGCGCGCCTTGGCGCACGAGTCGCGACACGGCCTCGCCGAGCGAGAGTTTTTCGCGGCTGGCGTAGCGCTTGGCGACCAGCAGGGCATCGTCTTCGAGGTTGAGGGTGGTGCGCATCGAGCGCATCGTAGCATCACACGCGCATCAACGCATCAAATTTGGTTTTCCGAGTTCAATGGAAATCGCGCGAGCTCGTCGCCACCGCGCCGAGCCACGGCGTCATGTCGACCAGCCGCCGTGCGATCAGGTGCGTCGTGCCGTCCTTGCTCTGCCACTGGCCCGCCACCGCAAGCAGGCGCGAGCGCAGGAGCGCCGGGCGCTGGCGCTCGCGCACGTGGCGCCAGACGATGATGTTGACGCTGCCGGTCTCGTCTTCGAGCGTGACGAAGATGACGCCCTTGGCGGTCTCGGGTTGCTGGCGCATGGTGACGATGCCGCAGGCCCAGGCGCTGGCGCCGTCTTTGAGTTGCGCCAGTTGTTCGGCGCTGCGCCAACCGCGGCGGGCGATGCGCTCTCTCAGCAACGCGAGCGGATGGCGGCGCAATGTGAGCCCCGTGCTGGCGTAGTCGAGGGCGATGGCTTCGCCTTCCGGGGCTTCGAACAGGTCGGGTTGTTCGCTTGGGCGTTCGATGATCGGCGCGTCGGCGAGCAGAGATTTGTCAGGGCGGCCTTGTCCTGCCGCACTCCAGAGCTGGCGGCGGCGGTGGCCGGCGAGTGATTGCAGCGCGTCGGCGTGGGCGAGGGTTTGCAGGTCGCGCGCGTCGAGTTGTGCGCGGCGGGCGAGGTCATCGACGCTGGCGAAGGCGCTGATGCGGCGGGCGCTCATCAGCCGCTCGGCGCTGGCTTGCGAGAAGCCGCTGACCATGCGCAGGCCGAGGCGGATGGCGGGTTGGGGGGCGCCGCTCGCACGAGGCCCTTCGACAGGCTCAGGGCGAACGGAATCTCCCCCCG
>JANMHY010000547.1:0-1734 GCA_031375525.1 Burkholderiales bacterium | reverse complement strand
GTAGTCGCGCACCGCCAGGCCGAAGTGGCCAACGGGTGCCGCGCCGGCTTGCTCGACGACGTACTCGCCCGAGCCCATCAGCTTGACGATCACCAGCGACAGGTCGGGGAAGCGCATCGGGTCGGCCTGGCGGCGCTTGGCCAGAAAGGCTTCGAGCGCGCGCGAGTCGGGCTCGCTCGGCAACGTCTCGCCGTACTTGCGCGCCTCCAGGACGATGCGTTGCCAGCGCTCGGGCGAGCGGACCACGCGGCGCAGCGACGCCCCTCCGTGCTCGGCGAGAAAGTGCGCCGTCGCTCGGTTGGTGGCAATCATCAACTCTTCGATCAACTGACGCGCGCGGTTCTGCACCTGCTGGCGAATCTCGACCACGTGCTCGCCTTCGTACACCGCGCGCGGCTGCAAGGTTTCGAAATCGAGCGCGCCTTCGGCATGGCGGCGCGCGCGCAGACGCTGTGCGGCCTCGTCCTGCGTGCGCAGTTGCTGCTGCAGTGCCGGCACGGCAGCCGCCGCGGCCGGCAAGGCGCCCTCGCCTTCGATCCACGCCGACAGCGCGTCGTAGGCCAGCTTGGCGTGGTTGTGCACCCAGGCGCGCTGCACAGTGGCCTGCGTGATCGTGGCATCGGCGGCGACGACCATCGTGGTCACGATAGCCAGCCGGTCCTGCCCCGGGTTGAGCGAGGTCAAGTCGGTGGACAGCCGCTCGGGCAGCATCGGGAAGATGCGCGCCGCGGTGTAGACGCTGGTGGTGTTCAAGCGCGCGTGCTCGTCGATCGCCGAGCCCTTGGCCACCAGCGCATCGACATCGGCCACGGCGATGAAGAGTCTGGTCGCGCCATCGGCCAACGGCTCGCAGACGGTGAGTTGATCGAGGTCGCGCGAGTCGTCGTTGTCGATCGAACACCAGGGCAGCGCGCGCAGGTTGGCGATGCGCGCATCAGCGTCGCGGCCCGGGCCTTCGATCGTTGCCAGTTGCGTGGCCACGGCCGCGGAGAACTCCGGCTCGAGCCCGCGCTCGGCCATCGTTTCGCTGGCGATGCGCGCCAGGTCGATGCGATGCCGCGGCGGGGGCGAGTTCATGGCTGGCAGTGCTCGCACCCGCGGCGCGTTACAGCCGCCCGGTGAGCACGAGCACCAGCAGGATCACCACCACCAGACCCAGCACACCGCTGGGCGCATAGCCCCAGCCCTTGCTGTGCGGCCAGGTCGGAATGGCGCCGAGCAGCATCAGAATCAGAACGATCAGCAAAATGGTTCCCAAACCCATACGGTTCTCCTGGAGTCATCAAGTCGATGCAGTCTAGAAGCCGAGCCTGCTGAACACCGTTCGCTAACGAACACAGCCGCGCGGTCGCTCGGTGTACCGTGCACCATGGAGCGCTGCCTCCCCCGCAGTCCACGGAAAAGCACACGCATGGAGTTCAAGGACTATTACAAGGTGCTCGGCGTCGAGCCCACGGCCAGCGGCGACGAGATCGAGCGCTCAGGTGTCCGAGCCACGCCGGCCGTCATGATCGACGGCAAGGTCGTGCACAGCGGCGGCATCCCTTCGCATGAGGAAGTGCAAACCTGGCTGAAGCCGGGCCGCGTCGGGTTTCTGAACCACCCGACCCGACATCTGTTCTTCACCGGCAAAGGCGGGGTCGGCAAGACTTCGTTGTCGACCGCCGCCGCGCTGACGCTCGCGGACGCGGGCAAGAAAGTGCTGCTGGTCAGCACCGACGCCGCGTCGAACCT
>JANMHY010000534.1:0-7182 GCA_031375525.1 Burkholderiales bacterium | reverse complement strand
CTGCGCACGATGCGGTGAGTTGGCTGATTGCGCAGGGCAAGTTGAAAGCGAGCCCGATCCGCGAGCACGTGGCAGCGATCTCGGTGGGCCTGGTCGAGGGCACGCCGCTGCTCGACCTCGAATACACCGAAGACTCGGCCTGCGATACCGACATGAATGTTGTCATGACCGGCGCTGGCCATTACGTCGAAGTGCAGGGCACGGCCGAGGGCGCAGCGTTCACGCGTGCGCAGATGGATGCCTTGCTCGGCCTGGCGTCGAGCGGCATTGCCGGGCTGGTCATCGCGCAGAAAGCGGCTCTGGCCCAGCCCCGGCCGTGAAGCTCGTTCTGGCGTCCAATAACGCCAAGAAACTCGCTGAATTGCAGCAGCTCTTCGAGGGCTTGCCGATCGAACTCGTAGCGCAACGTTCGCTCGGTGTCGGTGAAGCCGAAGAGCCGCACCTCACCTTCGTCGAGAACGCGCTGGCCAAGGCACGGCATGCAGCGCGTGCCACAGGGCTGCCGGCGATGGCCGACGATTCGGGCCTGTGCGTCGATGCGCTCGGCGGCGCGCCGGGTGTGCAGTCCGCCGTCTTCGCGTCGCTGCCATCGCTCCACAGTGATCGCGAAGCGCAACGCCGCGCGCAGGACCACGCCAACAACGCGCTGCTGCAGGGTCGCATGCGTGGCGTTGCAGACCGCCGCTGCCGCTTCGTCAGCACGCTCGTCGCGCTGCGCCACGCCGACGATCCGCAGCCGCTGATCGCATTCGGCCGCTGGCCCGCGCGGCTGCTCGACGCGCCGCAAGGCGAGGGCGGTTTCGGCTACGACCCGCTGGTGTGGATCGATACGCTCGGTGCCAGCGTGGCCGAGTTGTCGTCCGAGGTGAAAAACCAGCACAGCCACCGCGCGCAGGCCGCCGCGCAGATGCGCCAGCTCGTCGAGCAATCGTGGTGAGCGCTGCGCCGATCCGCATCCACCGCGCCGGCTCGGTGTCGCTCAACGCGTTGCCGCCGCTGTCGCTGTACGTGCACCTGCCGTGGTGCTTGAAGAAGTGCCCGTATTGCGACTTCAATTCGCATGAAAAGGCGGGCGCCTTCGACGAGACGCGCTACCTCGACGCCTTGATCGCCGATCTCGAGTCCGCATTGCCGCAGGTCTGGGGCCGCCGCGTCATCAGCGTCTTCATCGGCGGCGGCACGCCGAGCCTGTTCTCGCCCGAGTCGATCGAGCGTTTGATTGCCGGCGTTCGAGCCCGCCTGCCGCTCGAACCCGGCTGCGAGATCACGCTCGAAGCCAACCCAGGCACCTTCGAGCGCGAGCGCTTTCGCGCCTTTCGCGCTGCAGGCGTGACGCGTTTGTCGGTCGGCGTGCAGAGCTTCAACGATCACCACCTCACGGCAATAGGCCGCGTGCACGACAGCGCACAGGCGATGGCCGCGGTGCAGGAAGCGAGCGAAGCCTTCGACACCTTCAACATCGACCTGATGTACGCGCTGCCGGGGCAGACGCTGGCGCAACTGCAGTCCGACCTCGACACCGCGCTGGCCTTTGCGCCGCCGCACCTGTCGATCTACCACCTGACGATCGAGCCCAACACCGCGTTCGCCAACGCGCCGCCTGCACTACCCGACGCCGATCTGGCCAGCGACATGCTCGACACGATCACCGCGCGCACCGCCTCGGCAGGCCTCGTGCGCTACGAAGTCTCGGCCTTTGCGAGTGCCGGCCACCGCTGCATGCACAACCTCAACTACTGGCAGTTCGGCGACTACCTGGGCATCGGCGCCGGTGCGCATGGCAAGCTCAGCTTCCCCGATCGCATCGTCCGCCAGGTGCGCTGGCGCGAGCCGGCGATGTACATGGACAAGGCGCTCGCTGGGCAATCGTTGTCGAACGAACATCCGGTCAGCGCCACCGAGTTGCCGTTCGAATTCGCGCTCAACGCGTTGCGCCTTGCCGAAGGATTCGAGTTGGCTCGCTTTGTCGAGCGCACGGGTCAACCGCTCACGGCGCTGGAGCCCGCGCTGGCGCGCGCCGAGCAACGCGGCCTGGTCACGCGCGACGCGTCTTGGGTGCGACCGACGGCGCGCGGCTTCGACTTCCTGAGCGACTTGCAGGCCTTGTTTTTGTAGCCCCTTGCAGCTCGCGCTGCGACAGCGCCAGCTCGTCGAACAGCCACTGTTGCAACGCCCTCAAAGGCGGCCAGTCGCGCACCGACGGCGGGAAGACCAGCCAGTAGCTGTACGACGACGCTTCCTCTTGCATCGACACCGGCGACAGGCGCTGCAGCCGCCCGGCGCGCAGCGCGTCGGCCGCCAGAATCTCGCGCGCCAGCGCCAGGCCGATGTTCTGCTCGGCAGCCTGCAGCATCAGCCCGGCGTCGTTGAACGAGGCCACCGGGTTGACGCGCGCGCGCACACCGGCGAGTGCGAACCAGCGCTGCCACAGCGGCGCATCGCCGAGCAGCGGCTCATCGACCAGCGCCGACACCTCGCGCCCGTACAAGCGCCGCGCCGCATCGGGCGAGCCGACGACGACCAGCGGCGAGTCGGTCAGGCACACCGCTTCAACGCCGGGCCAGCGCCCGCCGCCTTGGCGCAGCGCCGCGTGAAAGCCTTCACGCTGCAGGTCCATCACGTTCGGCGACGTGTGCAGCTCGATGCCGATGTCCGGGTGGCGCTCGCGCCAGCGGCCCATGCGCGGCAGCAGCCAGCGGTGCGCGAACGACGGCAGCAGCGTGATGCGGATGCGCTGCGCCTCGTTGCCGGAGGCTGCGGCCGCGGCGCGCACGCCGTCGTCGAGCTGCGTCAACGCCGGCTCCACCGAACGCAGCAGCGCTTCGCCCGCCGAGTTGAGGACGAGGCGCCGGCCGCGGCGGTCGAACAAATTGAAGCCGATCTGCTGCTCCAGCAACTTGATCTGCTGGCTGAGCGCGCTGTGCGTCAGGTGCAGCTCCTCGGCCGCGGCGCGCAGGTTGGCCAGGCGCGCGACGACGCGAAACGCGGGCAGGGTCTGCAACGGCAGGCGCAGGGTGGGTGACGGCATCTGGTAAGGATAGCTAACCAGCGCGGCCAGAACAAGTCGCTTCCCTAGGGGCTCACTGGTCACTAATCTAGACCATACGAACCCAAGACAGCCCACCCAGACAAAGCCCAAGGACCTGACCATGAACACCCACACGCTTCCCCGGACGCTGCGCCTTCACCGTGCCCCTTGGCGCTCGCTGACCGATCGTCTGCTCGACGTGGCACAGCAGCGGCTGGCCCGCTGGCTCGAGCGCCGGGCCGCCCGCCGCGAAGCCGAACTCGCGCTGGCGGTGGAGCGCGAGCTGCGTCATCTCGACCCACGCACGCTGTCGGACATCGGCGCACCGCAAGGACTGGTCGGCCAACACCGCTGGCAGAGCGAGCAAGACCGCTGGCAGCACGAACGCACGCTGCGCTCGCACGGCTGGTAGCCGCGCGGCGCCTGGCGCCCGATCTGGCGCGGCTTTGGGGCGTTGTTCTGCGCTTCGGGGGGATGCCCCGGCGATAGACTGGCCTCATCGTGAAGCAGTCTGCCGCGCCCAAAGCCAAGGCGGCTCCTGCCGCCCTGCGGCTGGAGTCGGCGCTGGCCCTGCTCGCGCAGTCGGGCCAGGTGCTGCCACCGGGCCAGCCGCAAGACGCGGCGTGGCTGCAAGCACTGATCGATGGCCTGTGTGCGCTGTCCAGCCGCGACGTGCTCACCGGCCTGGCCAACCGCCGCCACTTCGAGTCGGTGCTGGCGCGCGAGCTCGACCGCGTGGCGCGCGCTGGCGAACCGGCGTTGTTGCTGTTGCTCGACATCGACCACTTCAAACAGGTCAACGACACGCGCGGCCATGTGGCCGGCGATCTCGTCATCAAGGCGGTGGCCGACGCCCTTGCGCAATGCGTGCGGCCGATGGACACCGTGGCCCGCGTCGGCGGCGAAGAATTCGCCATCGCGTTGCCGAATTGCCCGCCGGCGTTCGGCCCGATGGTGGCCGAGCGCGTGCGCACGCGCGTCGAGCGCTGCGTCGTCGATGTCGGTCTGGGCGAGGCGCCCGTGCGCGTCACCATCAGCATCGGCGGTGCGTTTGCGCCGCAGTGGGTGCGCTCGAATCTGGCGCTGTGGATGGAGCGCGCCGACAAGCAGCTGTACCGAGCCAAGACGTCGGGCCGCAACCGCGCCGAGTTCGAACCCGCCGTCGTTTCGCAAGTCAGCGCCGAAGAAAAGGGTCTTCTCTTCGCAGCGCCGGGCACAGCACCCGAAGACAACCAACCATGAGCGACGCCAACGTGTCTGTCATCACTGCGTCGCCACGCGCCCGCATCACCGCGATCACCAGCGGCAAGGGCGGCGTCGGCAAGACTTTCGTCTCGGCCAATCTGGCGGCCGCGTTGGCCGCGCGCGGCGAGCGCGTGCTCGTGCTCGACGCCGACCTCGGCCTGGCCAACCTCGACGTGGTGCTCAATCTCGTGCCCAAGGTCACGCTGCACGATGTCTTCACCGGCAAGCACACGCTCGAGCAGGCGCTGATCGAAGTCTCCGGCGGCTTCACCGTGCTGCTCGCCGGCTCCGGCATGGTCGAGTACTCGCGGCTCACGCCCGAGGTCAGAGACAAGCTCGTCGAAACGATCAACGCCGTCGCGCCGCGCTTCGATCGTGTGTTGCTCGACACCGGCGCAGGCCTCTCGGATGTCGTGCTCTACACGGTGTCGTTGGCCGACGAAGTCATCGTCGTCGTGACGCCGGAGCCGACGGCGATGACCGACGCCTACGCCACGATCAAGGTGCTGGCTTCGACGCAGAAGCGGCGCGCCATCCGCGTCGTCGTCAACCAGCGTGTGCCGGGCACCGACGCGCGCGGCGTCACGGCGCAGTTGCAGCAGGTGATCGACCGCTACGTCAGCCCCGGACTCGAAGCGCCGGTGAGGCTGGAGCTGATCGGCGATGTGCCGTCCGACGCCTCGGTACGCGATGCGGTGCGCAAGCGCCAGTTGCTGGTCGAAAGTTTTCCCGGCTCGCCGGCGGCGCAAGCCGTGGCCGCAACGGCGGCCAAAATGGGGCATGCCCGAAACTGACAACACCGCGTATGGCGCCGTCGGCGGCGTTGATGCGGTGCGCGCGCTGGTCGATCGCTTCTACGACCTGATGGACTTGGAACCCGCCTTTGCCGGCATCCGCGCGCTGCACCCGCACACGCTCGACGGTTCGCGCGCCAAGCTCACCATGTTCTTGAGCGGCTGGCTCGGCGGGCCCGATCTGTACCAGCAACGCTTCGGCCACCCGCGGCTGCGGGCGCGGCACTTGCCGTATGCGATCGGTATTGCGGAGCGCGATCAGTGGATGGCTTGCATGGGGCAGGCGATGGCGGAGTGCGGACTTGAGCCGACGCTGCAAGAACGGCTGACGGCGGCGTTCGCCAACACGGCAGACTGGATGCGCAACAAGGGCGGCTAGCCGCGCAGCAAGACGAGGACAGCGCCATGCCCGCCGTCCGGCGCCGGCGCTTGCGCAAACGCGAGCACCTCGCTCTTCTGCACCAGCCACGACCGCACCTTGCCCTTCAACACCGGCTCGCGGCCCGGTGAGCCGTTGCCTTTGCCGTGAACGACGCGCACGCAGCGCAGGCCGTCGCGCTCGGCGTGGCGGATGAACAGCGCCAGCGCTTCGCGCGCCACCTCGCGCGTCATGCCGTGCAAATCAAGATGGCGCTGCACGCTCCAATGGCCACGGCGCAGGCGCGACAGCACGTCGGGGCCGATGCCTTGGCGGCGAAACGCCAGGTCGGCGTCGGTGTCGAGCAGCGTCGTCACGTCGAGTTCGTCGGACAGCGACGAGGCCAGCGCCTGCGCTTCATCGGCGATGCGCTGGCGCGGGATCGGCTCCACCGACGCCTGCGTTCGCATGGCGCGTCCGCTGTCAGCCAAGCGCTGCACGGGGCCGACGGCGCGCGAGAACTGCTCGCGCGCGGCTCGCTCTTGGCGCGCCGCTTCGGCTTCGCGCTCGCGGCGCGCAGCTTCTTCTCGTGCGCGCTTTTCAAGCGTCACTTTCAACGCACCGAGCTGTACATCGAGCGGTTTGCGGCTCACAGCAACCCCCGCTCCGCAAACGACACCGTGCCCGCACGGCCGACGATCACATGGTCGATCACCTTCACGTCCACCAGTTGCAGCGCCTGGCGCAGGGCCTGCGTGATCAGCTCGTCGGCGCGCGAGGGCTCGGCCGCGCCGCTCGGGTGGTTGTGCGCCAGCACGACGGCGCCGGCATTGAGCGCCAGCGCGCGCTTGACGACCTCGCGCGGATGCACGGCGGTGTGCGTCAGCGTGCCGCGGAACAAGACCTCGAAGGCAATCAGCTGCTGTCGGGTGTCGAGAAACATCGCCGCGAAAACTTCGTGGTCGAGCGCGGCGAGTTGCAGGCACAGATAGTCCTTCACCGTCTGTGGCTGCTCGAAGCTCGGCCGCTCGGCCAGTTGCTGCGCCAGCACGCGGCGCGCGATCTCGAGCACGGCCGCGATCTCGGCGCGCTTGGCCGGGCCCAGGCCTTTGACCGTCTGCAAGTCATCGGCCTGCGCGTGTAGCAAACCCGACAGGCCGCCGAAGCGGTCGAGCAGCGCTTGCGCGAGCTGCAGCACGCCTTTGCCGGCCAGGCCGGTGCGCAGAATCAGCGCCAGCAACTCGGCATCGGCCAACGCGCCGGCGCCGCGTGAGAGCAGCTTTTCGCGGGGCCGTGCGTCGGCGGGCAGGGTCTTCAATCCGGTCACGGCAGCGTGCCTCGTAAAATCGTAGCCAGTCTATTCGCAGGCATCCAAGCGTGACCGAAGTTCAACCGGGGTCGTTCCTGACCTTGCACTACCGCCTCGCCGGCCCCGATGGCGCCGACGTGGTCAATACGTTCAACGACAAGCCGGCCACGTTGTCGCTGGGCACCGGCGAGCTCGCGCCGGCGATGGAAGCGCGGCTGATCGGCTTGCCCGAAGGCGCGAAGCAGTGTTTTTCACTCGCTGCCGGCGAGGCTTTCGGCCAGCGCAACCCCGACCTGCTGCAACGCGTGAAGCTGGCGCTGCTGCACGAAATCGGCGATGCGGACGCGACGTACGACGTTGGCGATGTCGTGCAGTTCCCGACGCCGAACGGGCAGGGCGCCTATGCCGGTGTCGTGCGCGAAGTCGGCGACGATTGGCTGCTGTTCGA